>CAYHSI010000029.1:0-14073 GCA_964359225.1 uncultured Anaerolineaceae bacterium | reverse complement strand
GCGTCATCATCGGCCGAGTGCATGATCCCCGCGTTGTTAAACATCACATTGAGTTTGCCGTAGAGATCTTCGGCGACCCGCACCATGGCTTCGCAATCCGCCGCCTTGGAGACATCGGCATGGGCGTACGTGGCCGTACCACCTTGCCCGTGCACCATCCGAACGGTCTCCTCCCCGGCCGGGTCGTTGACGTCAACCACGACCACCTGGGCGCCTTCGGCTGCGAAGAGCAGCGCCGTCTCGCGGCCGATCCCGCTGCCGGCGCCGGTGATCAGCGCGACCTTATCTTGCAGCCTCATTCAGGCGGCCTGCTGCATCTGAGGAATGACCAGGTAGTGGAGCCAGTTGCGCAATTCGGCCTCCCGGATCTCAGCCCCCAGGATGTCGGAGCCGATCTTGAGTTCGGCTCGCAGCGCCGGATCTTCGGGTTGGTGCCACAGGGCGGTCAGCTTATCGACGTACCGTTCCACCTCGGCTTCTTCCTTAAAGAAGCCTTCCTCGGTGAGCGGCTTCTTGCGAGCGACCAGCAGGCGGGCCATCTCATACAGGTTGTACTCCGGGTGGTACTGGGTGGCCCAAAACTCGCCCCCGGAGGGGTGGCGCACCGCCAGCGACTGGACCGGAGTGTGCTGGTTCTTGGCCAGCACCGTGCCGCCTTCCGGCACCCGGCTGACCTCGTCCAGGTGCATGATGAAGCCGTTGAATCGATCGGGTTTGCCGGTGTAGAGGGGATGGGATCGGCCGGCCTCAGTCAGCGCGATGTCGCGGGCGATGCACCACTCGCGCCCATTGGGATTCTTCCTGACCTCCCCACCTTGCACCACTGCCGCCATCTGGACGCCCCAGCAACTCCCGTACTGCGGGACGCCGGCCTCAAAGATCGCCCGACACAACTCGATCTGGCGGGCGACTTCGGGGCGATCGTGATAGATGGTCAGGTTGGAGCCGGTCCAGACATAGGCGTCATACGAACTGAGCCCCGTTCCGGAAGGCAGCCCGACGTCGAGGTCGGCGACGTAAAGCACGTCGAAGCGCCCCTTCGGGACATAGCGCCGCAGAAAACTCAGGTAGAGCTCGTCGGCCTGAGAAACGCCGGCCTCCGCCAAGACCTGGCGGTTCGCGCGTGGGTATCCGTTGATGATGCACAGGGTCAGGGAGATGTCCAAGGTCATGGTTTGATCCCCAGCGACGGGATTATATCCTCCGGAAACCGGCCGGGTGTCGCTCAGGCTGCGTAGCGAAGCTGCTCGAGCAGGGCCCCCATCCCGGATTTACGCAGGACCTGCTGGGCACGCTGGCCCGGCGCCTGGCGGAAGGCCAGGCGTTGGTCGATCGGAGCCAACAGGCGTTCTTCGCCTCGTCCGCGGCGTTTTAGCCCGGCGCGGCCAATCTCCACCAGAGCGACCAGCATGCCGGAGCTGGGCTCGGTCGCGCCCAATCCGTCACGCACCGCGGCCCGCCGGTAGCGGCTCATCGCCGGCACAGGGTCTGGGCCGAGAGCGCTTGACAAGAATGTCCTGACCTCATCCAGTGCATCGACCCATCCGAGGATGAGCGCATTGGCTGCCATGGACTCACCGGGTGGTTGCTGACAAGCTGGGCGGATCTCAATCGTTGAATGGGCCACCCGCGCTCGGGCCGAGTTCCAGACATAGTGCTCGTGCCAGAGAAAGTATTGGAAGAGCTGCTCGGTGGATGTGCGGCGCTGGCCCTCGACGGTCAGCACCTCATTGAAAGGCCGGTTCACCCGGCGAAACCCGCCGGGCTCCGGGAGGACGAAACATCGGTAATCGCCGAGGTACTCGATCCACTCCCTCGCCGACTGGAACAAATGCGGCGGCATCCCATACCGCTGCGGACCCAGTTCTGCCAGCCGCGCCTCCCGGCCTGCCTGAAAGCGGCCGGACCGGCCCGCGTATACCGATGAGTTGGCGCACAGCGCGATGATCGGGCCAGAGAGCAGGTTCATCCAGTTGATTGCCTGGGGAATTTCAGTTCGGGTGATGTCGACATGCAGCTGGTCGGAGGCGGTCGTTGTCAAGCGAAGCCAGGGAGTTCCAACGGCCCGGTACAGGGCCTGGTAGTGGCGGCGGGCCGTCATCAAGCCCGCCGAGGCGGGCGTGCGAGGCTGGATACCGAATCCCAGGACCGACATCCCGCTAGCCCGGGCGGCCCGGCCCAGCCGGGCGATTGCCTGCGCGAAGCGAGCTTGCAATTGCCACAGGTCCTCGCACGGGCCGAGCGACAGCTCCACCGTGCCCCGGCCCACCTCGATGGCATAGACCACGTCATCCGCTTGGGCACTGTAGATCAGGCTGCGAGTCTCAGGGTCGTCATACTGAGGCGTGAGGCCCCCTTCGGCCAAGAGCGGTTCCCACAGCAGATTGACGTCGCCGGCCCGACCGTCGGGCCACACCACCGGAAATTCTGCCTCGCGTCCGACTTTGCGGATGGGGCCCAGGGTCTCTCGGAAGCGTGACACGTATTGCTCGGCGATCGCGGTGACTAGCGGGTCAGAAGGACGCATACTTCTGCGCGTCCGGTATTAAATGAACTTGCTGGTGCCGGATGAGCTTGCGCTGCGGACCGAGATGAAACTGATTGAGCTCCAGGTTGAGCAGGTCCATCCGCAGCGAGTCAAACGGATCCCGCCCCAAGAGCAGGCCGTGCAGCTGTTGCAAGAAGGCCTGATGGGAGGAGATTACCAGCCGATGGCCGCCGTATTTGGCCAAGAGTTTCTCCAAGAACTGCTCGGCGCGCCGTCGCAGCACCTCGAACGACTCCCCGCCGGGCGGATTGAGCGAGTAGCCGATCTGGTCAATCTGGAGATAGACGACCTGCGGGAAGCGCTGCTCTACCTGCGGGCGAGTGAGGCCCTCCATCTGACCGAAAAAACGCTCGATGCACAGCGGCTCGATGACGAGCTCTCCCGGTTGCAGCGCAGTCACGATCGTGGCCGTCTCGATTGCCCGCTGCAAAGGTGAACTGATTACAAGGTCATACGGCGTTCCGGCAAACTCGGCCCTGGCCGCTTTGGCCTGCTGGCGGCCGACCTCCAGCAGGGGAACATCGGTATGGCCTCCAACTCGCTTGTCCCGATTGAGCTCGGTCAGCCCGTGACGGAGGGTTGAGATCAACGTATCCCCGGGCGAGAGGCTGGGCTGCGCGATCACCGGACGACCGCCTCCGCAATCCATTGATCCCAGCGTGGATCGCCCATCGCCTCGGTTGCCCGCTCGAACCACAGGTCGGCGTAGGCCTGAAAGTCCTCGTCCAGTTTCGAGATACCGGTCTGGGTCGTTCCCCACATCGCCTCGTGGATCTCGGACATCGGCCACAGCAGCTTCAGGCGGGCGAACTGCCGGGGCGTGACCTCGCCGAAGTAGGCCTGCAGCAGCAGGCGCAGTGGGTCATCGTCCAGACGATGGTGGGAGGAGAAGTTGGCCAAGTCATAGGTGACATCGCCCATCCCGGCGTACTCCCAGTCGAGGATCCGGATCTCGCCCTGTTCGTCGAGAAAATTCAGATTGAGTAGATCGTCGTGGCAGGGGTGGAGAACGAAGTCACTGTCGCTCAGGGTTTGCTCGACCTGATGCATGCGCTGCAGGATCCAGTCGAAGTTGTCCGGAAAGCGGCAGTTGTGGCGGCGAGAGACTTCGGTCAGCATCTCCACCCGGCGGAACACGTTGAATTCGCCCGGGAGCCTCGGAGCCTCCTGGTGAAACCTGCGGAGCTTTTCGGCGACCCGGCGCAGGTTGTGGGGACTGACCATCTGCTCGGGTGGGATCACGGTCCCGTCGACGAAGCGGGTCACCAGGTAGCCTTCCGGCTCGATGAAATACAGCACTTCCGGCGCGACCCCCAGCCGGCCGGCGGCTAGATTGGCAGCGTGCTCGACTTCCCGCCGGATTCCGAGCAGTTCCGTGTCGGCCCCGGTGATGCGCAGCACGTAGGACCCGCGGTCGCTATCGATGCGGTAGTTTAGGTTGGTGATGCCTCCGGCAAGCGGAGTGCTGCGCAGCTCTTTGGTGCCGGCGAGGAAGGGGACCCGTTGAATCGCCTCAGCAAGCGTCAAGGGCATTGGCGGTTCAGGCCTTGATCCGCTCCCCTTTCGGATCCCAGAGCGGCTCACGCGCCACCTCGGCCCCGATTCGCTCGCCCAGGATTTCGATATCCAGGCGGGTGCCAAATGCTGCATGCTCGGTAGGCAAATAGCCGTAGGCGATGCTCTTGCCCACCGAATAGCCATAGCCGCCGGAGGTGACCCAGCCCACGACTCGCGAATCTTCTGGAGTGCGGATGGGTTCGTTGCCGATCGCGATCGCCGCTGGATCGGCCAGGGTCAGGCAGCGCAGTCGGCGGCGCAGGCCCTCCTCCTTCTGCCGTACGAGCGCCTAGCGTCCAATAAATTCGGGCTTACTCAGGTTGACTGCAAAACCGAGTCCAGCCTCATACGGCGTGTAATCCGGGCCGATATCGGCGCTCCAGTAGCGGTAGCCTTTCTCCAGCCGCAACGTATCAATCGCCCGATAGCCGGCTGCCACCAGACCGTCCGGTTGGCCGGCTTCCCACAGCACATCCCAGAGCCGCTGGCCATATTCCATCGAGCAATAGAATTCCCAGCCCAACTCCCCTACGTAGGTAACTCGCAGAGCGAGGCATGGAACATCGCCCGCTGTGATCCACCGGGCCGTCATATAAGGAAAGGCCGCAGCCGAGATGTCCTGCTTGGTCACCCGCTGCAGGATGAGCCGGGCCCGCGGACCCCACAGCCCGAAACAGGCGAAGGCGCCGGTGACGTCCTCGATCGCCACGGATCCGTCGGCTTGCTGATTCATCTGGATCCACGAGTGATCATGCTGGCCGAAAGCGGTTCCAGTGATGATGCGAAAGTGATCGGGCGCCAGCCGAGTCACGGTGAAGTCGCACTCGATCCCGCCCCGCGGGTTGAGCATCGAGCTATAGACTACCGTCCCCACCGGGCGGTCGATGTCGTTGGCGCACAGCTGCTGCAGGAGATCCACCGCTCCTCGGCCCCGTACGTCGAGCTTGCTGAACGAGGTCTCGTCGAACAGGCCGGCCCGCTCGCGGGTGCCGAGGTGCTCAACCCCGATGGCGGGAGACCAATGGTGGCGTGCCCATCCCCGCGGTTCGTGGCCGTGGTCGGCGCGGGTTTCATAGGGGACAAACCAATTCGGCCGTTCCCAGCCGGTCTTCTCTCCAAACGAAGCCCCAAGCTCGCGGAGCCGCTGATAGGCCGGGGAAAGACGCAGGTTGCGGGCCGACTCTCGCTCCTCATTCGGGTAGTGGATATCGTAGTACTTGGAATAGGGCTCCACCGTCCGCGCCACGACGTACTGCTGGCTGGTGTAGTTGGAGCCAAAGCGCCGCACGTCCAGCCGCCAGATATCCCACTCCGGATGTCCTTCGATGATCCATTCCGCCATGGCCTTGCCGAGGCCGCCGGCTCCGGCCAGCCCGTGGGCGCAGAAGGCGGCCGCCACCCAGAACCCCTTCACGCCGGTCGGGCCGAGCAGATACTCTGCGTCAGGCGTGAAGCCCTCAGGACCGTTAATAAGCGTGATGACCTCGGCTCGCTCCAGGGCCGGGACCCGCCGGATGGCGTTCTCCATCAGCGGAGAAAAGCGCTCCCAGTCGGGAGGAAGCAGCTTGTTGTTGAAGTCGGCCGGGATTCCGTCCAGGCCCCAGGGAGCCGGCGTCCGCTCGTAGCCACCCACGACCAGCCCTCCGACCTCCTCCCGGAAATACACCAAGTTGTCCGGGTCACGCAGAGTGGGGAATTCCGGTCGAACCCCGTCGATCGGACGGGTGATCAGATACAGGTGCGCCATCGGAATCACCGGGAGCTGGACCCCGACCATGGCGCCGATTTCGCCCGCCCACTGACCGGCGGCATTGACGACGATCTCCGTCCGGATGTCGCCTTGATCGGTCACGACCCGGTCGACCCGGCCGTCTTGGAGCTCGATTGACCTGACTCGGGTGCCTGTATGGAATCGGGCCCCGCGAGCCTTGGCTCCGGCGGCCAACGCCATCGTCAGCCCAGTGGGATCGATGAAACCATCGCTCGGCAGATAAACCGCGCCCTCGATCCCCTCGAGGTCCATCAGCGGAAAGAGCTCGAAGGCTTCATTCGGACTGATCAGCTCCAAAGGCACCCCGAAGGAGCGAGAGACGGCGACCTGTCGTTTGAGCTCCTCGAGTCGACTGGGCGAGGATGCCAGGCGCAAGCTGCCGACCTCCCGCCAGCCGGGGTCATGCCCGGTCTCGTCCTTCAGTCGACGGTAGAGATCGATGCTGTAGCGGATCAGCTTGGTCAGGTTGACGTCGCTGCGCAGCTGTCCGACCAGCCCGGCAGAATGGAAGGTCGAGCCGCTGGTCAGTTCGCTGCGCTCGAGCACGACCACATCCTGCCACCCCATCAGGGTCAGATGATAGGCCAGGCTGCAGCCGCCCACGCCACCGCCGACGATCACGACCCGGGCTTGGGAGGGGAGTTCAGCCACTGTTGCTATGGGGATCAGGCCATCGCGGCTTGCCAGACCGAGTCTGGTCCAGCCATTTCAACGAAGATGTCGGCGGTTGAGAGCACTCCAAGCGGCATGGCGCTGGCATCCTGCGGGTCCACGACGACCAGGCGGTGAATGTGATGGGTGATCATCCGGTCGATCGCTTCGCGCAGGCTGGCCGTGGGCTCGATAGTGATCGGTGGATGCATGACCTCGGAGACGGTGCGGTCTCCGCAGTCGTCCTCGCAGACTTCCAGCAGATCCCATCCCGTCACCACTCCAAGCGGGTGGCCGGCGGCGCTAACAATCACAATCGAACGGGAGCGGCGTTCGCTCATAGCGCGGGCCGCGGCATGCAGCGGCATGTCAGCCCGGCAGACCACCAGGGCCCGCGACATGACATCGGCGACGGTCTCGCGGCGGGTTGCCGGCCGCGCCAGGTTGGCGACCAAGTCGCCGATCGAGATCACGCCGACCGCCTTGCCCCCCTCAGTCACCAGCAGCCGACGGACGTTGCCTGCCCGCAGGCGCCGGCTCGCCTCCGCCACCGGGGCATCGGCCTCGATCGTGTGCAGCGGAGTGCTCATCAACTCGCCGGCCGTCATCTGGCGCATCGTTTCCAGACTCTCAGGAGTCGCCGACAGCCACTCGCCCGTCAACAGGTCAAAGTCGGAAATGATTCCCATCGGCTGGCCGGCCCGATCCGCAACGACCAACGCATGCACTCCCTCCTGAGCGAGGCGGCGAGCCACCTGTCCCAGCCGGATTTCGGGCGGGCAGGTAATCAAGCCCCGGTGCATCAAGTCACGAACAGTCTTCCCCATTGTGGCAACTCCCTTCGGGCCCGATCCAGCCCGCAGTTCTAGCAGGCTCGGCCGGAGACTACGCAGTCCAGCCCGCGCTCAAGCCACTTCGTCGACATCCTTGTACCACTTCACCCGATCGCCGACTCGCGCCCGCAGTCGCCAGGCGAGGGTCTTGGGCTCGGCTGCAATGCGGGTCAGCACTGCCTCCACCTGGGCAGCCGTGTGTTCTTTATGTTGCGCGCTGAGTTGGGGGTATCCGTTGGCCAGGGTGCGCACCTTACCCAGGTTCATCGAGGTCGTTCTCCAGAGCCCCCAGTCCCCCCCACACAACGCCGCGATCCGATCCAAATTGATCGTCTCCGCGTCCCCGACTCCAAGCGGGTGCTCCAGCAGCAGCATGATCGTGTCGATCACATCCTTCTCATTGATCTCGACGATCTGCATCTTCTCGAGCAACAGTTCGGCCAAGGGCAAGGTTGGTGAGTCCAGCTCGAGACGGGCTTGCCAGGGAATGATGTGGCAGAAATCGAGCTTCTCGTAGAAGACGTCGACGTGCAGGCCATTGCCGGGGTGCTCGAAGATGGCCCGACCACCTTCCGTCACAACGAAGACCTCCCGGTCCTCCTGGTAGCCAAGCTCGGTCAGGATTCGGCCAACGACCTTCGCCTGGCGAACGTAGCCGCCGAAGTCGAGGTCAGTGTAGGCGCGGCCTAGGGCGGCCTGCAGGTAACCGTACTGGGGACAGTGAGCGTGGAAGGCCAGCGAACCCAAGAGGCGCAGCGTGACCCCGCCGCTTTCGCTGGCCTCAACAATACGGCGCACCTCGGCCTCGAAGCGCCGCCGCTCCTCCTGGTCCTGGTTGCCCATCCCGATCGCTGAGGAGCTCATGGGGGTGTGTCTCTCGGCTGCCCGGGCGCGATTGTAACCGAAGCCCTGAGTCTTGCAGAACTGGTCAGAATCGATCATAATCAAAGGGCCCCAACCGCACAAGACCGCTCAATTTCCATCACCGCAGGGTCGAATGCAAATCAGCGAGCCGCTTATCCCGGCACAGCGGCGCCATCGGATCCGAGAGTTCCTCCAGCGCCATCAAATCGTGCGCAGCGCCACGCTGAGTGAGGTCCTGGGAGTTTCGGAAGCTACCGTCCGCCGCGATCTGGTCTGGTTGGAGCGGCAGGGCGAGGTCGAGCGGACCCATGGCGGCGCGTTACTGACCCAGCGGCTGCCCATCGAGCCCGCCTACGCTTCCAGTGCCCTCGCCCACCCGGATGAAAAGCGGCGGATCGGAGCGACCGCCGCCGCGCTGGCGGAGCCTGGCGACACGATCTTCGTGAACAGCGGCACCACGACTGCCGAAGTCTTGCGCCAGTTGGGCGCCCGCGGACTGACCGATCTCACGGTCGTTACGAACAACCTGGCCGCCTCGCTGGAAGCCCGTGAGCCGGGGTTCGAGCTCATCCTGGTGGGTGGTTCCTTTCGGCCCCGCTCCAATTCGGTATCCGGCCGCTTCGCAGCCGGCTTAATCGGCCAGGTCTTTGCCGATAAGGCATTCATCGGCGTCGATGGCATCAGCCTGCACCACGGGTGCACCACCCCGATTAACACCGAGGCCGAAGTTGCCGGCTTAATGATCGAGCGGACCCAGGGTCCGGTGATCATCGTCGCCGATCACAGCAAGTGGGGGGTAGTGTCCAACTTCGCAGTGGCCCCGCTCTCAAAGGTCAACACCCTGGTGACCGACGAGGGGCTCGCTCCTGAATGGCGAACGGCTTTGCGGGCTCGCTCGATCGAGGTTCGGATCGCAGCGGCCGAGCGGCCGGACGGATGGGAGCAGGCTGCGCCCTGAAATAGAAACGGCATGTCCCTGTTCACCCGCAAGCCAGCCCGCAAGACCACCCGCCTCTTCTTCGCCACCGACGTCCACGGCTCCGACCGTACCTTTCGCAAGTTCATCAACTCGGCCAAGTTCTACGAGGCCGATGTGCTGGTGATGGGCGGCGATATCCTGGGAAAACTGGCCATCCCGATCATCCAGGAGGGCAATGGCCGATACCGGGCCACCCTGCAAGGGCGTACGGAGGCGATCGAGGGCGAGGCTGGCCTCGAGCAGCTCCGCTCCCGTCTGGGGACCCTGGGGTTCTACAGTAAGGTGATGAATGAGGAGGAGTTCCGCAGCATCCAGGCCGAACCGGCTGCGGTCGAGGCTCTCTTCAAGGAACTGGCTCGCCAGCGGCTGGAGGCCTGGGTCGAGCTGGCAGAGACCCGGCTGGCCGGGTCCGGAGTGCGCTGCTATGTCACCGGAGGCAACGATGACTACTCCGAAGTGCTCGAGGTACTCTACCGCGGCGGAACCCAGGCGATCTTCGGCTCGGAGGGTAAGCTCGTCAACCTAGACGACGAGCACACCCTGATCAGCGTTGGCTACAGTACTCCCACCCCCTGGCATACACCGCGGGAGGTCTCGGACGATCAATTGGGCGAAATGATCGAGGCGGCAGTTAAACAGGCCTCCGACTTGAGTCACACCATTTTCAACTTTCACGACCCACCGGTCGACTCCAGCCTGGATACCTGTCCGATGCTGGACTGGAGCACTGATCCGCCGGCCCAGATCGTCAAGGGCGGGCAGGTGGTCTTGTTCGGAGCCGGCAGCCTTTCGGTGCGCCGCGCCATCGAGACCCATCAACCGGTGCTTGGGCTGCACGGCCATATCCACGAATCTCCGGGAGTAATCAACATCGGTCGGACGCTGTGCGTCAACCCGGGCAGCGAGTACGGGGAGGGCATCCTACGCGGGGTTCTGATTTCGCTTGCCGACGGAGAGGTCACTGGGCATCAGCTGACCTCCGGGTGACCTCACGCCGCTCTGCCTGACTTAGCGCGTCCTTCACTGAAGCAATGAGGGCAAGCCGGGATCGGGCCGAGTGAAGCTGAGGAGTGAGGAGGGTTCTATCGAACAGTCCATCCGCTAGATTCTTACGATCCGCGTTGCATCATTCAAGAGGAGGAACGTAATATGGCTACGATGGCTGCAACCGCCGAGGTCTTTACCCGCAAGGCTTCCGGCCTGGTACGGGTGATGTCACCCTACTCGGCGTTCATCTACAACATTCTCACGATGGGGTTGATCTTCCCCTGGGTCTACTTGTGGGCACCGGGGGCGCTACCAGGCAGCAACATGGTGTGGGGGATCCTGCTGGCGATGCTCTTCCAGATCCCGATCGCCTTGAGCATCGTCTGGCTGTCGACCGCTCTGCCCCGCTCCGGCGGAGACTACGTCTTCCAGAGCCGGGTGCTCGGCGGCGGACTGGGCTTCACGGCGGTGATGTCCGGGTTCGTCATCTGGATTTTGCAGTGGGTTGCCCTGTCAGGCTGGCTGCTCGCCTACCTCGGCTTCGCCCCGCTGCTGCTTGGCCTGGGAGCCACGATGGGCAGCTCGGCCCTCTCCAACGCCGGAGTCTGGTTCACCAGCGCCACGGGCATCATCGTGACCAGCATCGCCAACGCAGCGGTCTCCGCGGCAATCCTGGTCAGCGGCTTCAAGAACTACGTCCGCTTCCAATACGTCATGTTCTATGGAACGCTGGCGGCGTTTGCGGTGATGTTCGTTGTGCTATTCACCACGCCGTCTGGGGAGTTCGCGGGACGGCTGAACGATTTCGCGGTCGCCTCGGGAGCCGCTCCAAACTTTTATCAGACTGCAGTCGACGCGGTGCGGGGTGCGGGGATCGACCTGAACCCTCCGTTCAGCCTGCTGGCGACCCTGCTCGTTGCTCCGCTCGCCTGGACCTCTCTGCAGTGGTCAACCTACTCCGCAGAGCAGAACGGCGAAATCAAGGAAGCTCGCTCGTTCCGTAACCAGGCGATCATCATGGTCGGCTCACTGATCGCTGCCGGCCTGCTGCTGGCGCTGCTCGCCGTCGGGCTGGAGCGCTTGGCCGGGTCGGAGTTCCTGTATGTGGCCGGGGCCGGGTACTGGTCACTCATCCCCGAGGCCACGGTGAACGGCTTCTATCTCTGGCCGAACATCCTGGCCGTGGCGATGACGGCCAGCCCGCTGATCGTGCTGGTGATCGGGTTCGGCTACATCCTGAACTCGCATCAAATCGTGCACAACTGCTACATCGGTGTTACCCGGATCATGGTCGCCATGTCGCTGGACCGGGTGCTGCCGGAGTGGGTGAGCAAGGTCCACGACCGGTTCCACACCCCGGCGAATGCGCACTGGGCGTACTTCCTGGCCTCGATCCCGGTGATCCTGGCCTACAACCTGGTAGGAGGCTGGGTGGGACTGACCCTGGGGGTAACCTTCGCCGGTGGGTACGTCTTCGTTCTGAGCTGCCTCTCAGGAGCGCTGCTGCCGAAGCGGGCCAAGGCGGTCTACGACGCTTCGCCGGGTGCCAAGTACACGGTATCCGGGTTGTTGGGCGTGGTGTTTATCGTGGTCGGCGCGGTGGCGTTCATCTGGGCCTCGTGGGTGTTCGCCGGCAACTTCCCGATCGCCCTGGTCGTGTGGCTGATCCGGCTGGCAGCGATCGCGGCCACGCTCTGGGTGCTCTCCAGCTTCCGGGATGACTTCCCGCGCTGGATCTCCGGCCAGCAAATGCCCTGGGTGACCGCGGTTGGGCTGCTGGGCTCCGGCCTGGGATTCTTGATGGTGGAGGCCTTCCTGCTCGCCCCCGAACTGGGGGTGCTGGGGAACTGGAACTTCGAAGACTTCCCCAGCGGCCTGTGGGCTCAGATCATCGCCTTCGGGGTCATCCTCGTTTCGGCGGTCTGGTACGTCTGGGCCAAGCGGACTCGCAAAGGCCAAGGGATCAACGTTGAGTTCGCCTTCAAGGAGATTCCGCCCGAGTAAACCTCACTCCCTCTGCAACTGACCACCTGCCCCCTTCCCTCTGCACAAAGCAGAGGGGAGGGGGTATCTTGAACAGGCAAGCCGGGCGCAGCCGCCTCGGACCGCAGGACCGTCGCGCCCGCACATTTCTGGAGGTCAATCGGATTGGCAGCGCTCCCTAGTCAGGCTCGAGTTGTCATCATCGGCGGCGGCATCGCCGGTTGCAGCATCGCCTACCACCTGGGGGAACGGGGCTGGAGTGACGTGCTGCTGCTGGACAAGGGCGAGCTGACCAGCGGCTCTACCTGGCACGCGGCCGGCATCGTGACCCAATTCCATACTTCACCTACCTTGATGCGCCTGCGGATCTTCAGCGTCGGGCTCTACCGAAAGTTGAACGCCGAGACTGCTGGAGCGGCTGGCTGGCATGAAGTCGGCAGCCTGCGGGTGGCCTCCAGCCCGGACCACTTCCTCTTCTTGCAGCGGCAGGTCAGCCAGGCTAAGGCCCTGGGGATGGACGTCGAAGTCATCTCACCGGCCGAGGCGTTGCGAATCTTCCCCCTGATGTCGGAGGCCGAGCTGTACGGCGCGCTCCATATCCCGGGCGACGGCCACCTGGACCCGAGCACGGCCACGATGGAGCTGGCGCGCCGCGCCCGTCAGGCCGGGATTGCGATGCAAACCGGAGTGCGGGTCACCGGGATCAGGCTCTCACCCAACCGGGAGGTCACTGGAGTCCAGACCGACCAGGGTGAGGTGCGGGCCGAGATCGTGGTGATCGCGGCCGGCATGTGGGCTCGCCAGATCGGCCAGCTGGTCGGCGCTAACCTGCCCATGGTTCCGCTGCTGCACCAACATCTGACCACCCGACCCATCCCAGGGCACGAATTGCCGAAGAACACCCCCGTGCTGCGCGATCCGTATCATTTGATCTACCTGCGGGAGGAAGTCGGCGGGTTCTTGATCGGCGGATTTGAGCGAGAACCCAAGCCCTGGTCGGTCAACGGCGTACCGTGGGATTTCACCCAGAAACTACTGCCGTCCGACTGGGAACTATTCTCGGAAATCATGGAAGGCGCCATCACTCGGATCCCACTTCTGGAAAGGGCCGAGCTGATGCATTTGACCTGCGGCCCTGAATCGATCACCCCCGATAGTCGCCCGCTGCTCGGCCCGCTTCCTGGGTTGCGCGGCCTCTATGTCGCGGCCGGGCTGTCCCACACCGGTTTCGGCGCCGGCGCCGCGATCGGGCAGATCTTGAGCGAGTGGATCGTCGATGGTGAGCCAGCGAGCGATACCTCCGAGCTCAACGTGCGGCGCTTCGGCCCGATCTACGAGGATCAGGCCTACACCACGGAGCGCGCTCGCGAGTCCTACAAGTACTACTACTTCCTGCGCTACCCCCACGACGAAAACGAGTGGGCCCGTCCCAAGCGAGTGAGCGCGGTCGACGATCGCCTGCGGGCCCTTGGCGCCGTGTTCGGAGAGAAGAACGGCTGGGAGCGGGTGAACTACTTTGAGCCGGGGAAACCCTGGCGGCGGGCCGGCCCCGATCAGCGAGCTTGGGGCTGGGGACGGGCCGGATTCTTCGAGACCGTTGGCGAGGAGCACAGCGCCGTGCGGGAGGCCGTCGGGATTTTCGACCTGACTTCCTTTGGCAAGATCGAGGTCCGCGGCCCCGGCGCCCTGGGCCTGCTGCAGTGGCTCGCCGACAACAATGTGGACCGGCCGGTCGGGACGGTCGTCTATACCCAGTTTCTGAACATCCGCGGCGGCGTCGAGTCCGATCTCACCATCGCCCGGCTGGGGCCTGATCACTTCCGGGTCATCACCGGAAGCGCCTTCGTGCCATCCGATTTGAACTGGATCCGCCTCCACATGCCCTCGGATGGATCGGTGC
>CAYHSI010000028.1:0-14502 GCA_964359225.1 uncultured Anaerolineaceae bacterium | reverse complement strand
GCGCGCCGGGTGGATGGCGCGGAGCAGGCCAAGCTCCGCCAGGCGGGACATGATCCGGTTGTCTTGCCGCTCCGCCAGGATATCGGCCAGCTCGGCCCGAATCCGCTCTCCGCTCACGCTGTCGAGCAGCGGAAGAGCATGGCCGATCAGCTGCATGGTCCGCGCCTCGATTGAAAAACCGAGCCGTTGTTCGAGACGGACGGCCCGCAACATCCGAGTTGGGTCATCGACGAAACTCAGCGAGTGCAGCACACGGATTTGCCGCTCGCCCAGGTCCCGCCCACCCCCCCAGTAGTCCAACAGCTCACCAAAGTGATCGCCGTCCAGCCGCAGGGCAAGGGTGTTGACGCTGAAATCCCGGCGGTGCAGGTCGAGCTTAATACTTCCTTCCGTCACCGATGGCAGCGCGGAGGGATGGGGGTAGAACTCGGTTCGAGCCGAAACGAGATCCAAGGTCTCGGGGAGCCCGGCCGGCGCCGATCCGATCGCAGAAACGAGGGAGGGATGGTCGGAATCGAGCCTCCACTTGGCAGTCCCAAAGCGATGGTGACTGCTGACTTTCCCGCCGAACTTGGAAGCCAGAGTTGTGGCCAATCGGATCGCGTCGCCTTCGAACACCAGGTCAAAATCTGCGGGGGGGGAGTCGAGCAGCAGGTCTCGGACAAAGCCGCCCACCAGGTACAGGGCGGATTCAATTCGCTCGGCCTCGCTGGCGATCAATTTCAGCAGCGCCAGCCGGCCAGCCGGCAAGGCTCGCTCCAGGCGAGCCGCCAGGCTCACGGATCCACTGGCGTGGATTCCTCCGCTTAGCGAGTTCAACAGGTCGGTCCGGGTCACGATGCCTATGATCTCACCCGATTTTGGGTCGGCAACCGGCACCTGCCCCCATTGGTGTTCGACCATCAGCTGCTGAAGGTGCCGAACGGTATCATCCGGGTGCACGACCAGACTGCCGGCCTCCATGATTTCGGATACGGGGCTGGCGTCCATGCCGTGGGCCATGGCACGGTCCACGGCCCGACGGGTGAGCAAGCCAACAACCTGACCGGCATCGGTCACCGGATATCCTTCGTGACCGAAACGCTGCATTTTATCGGCCGCTTGGCGCACAGTCAGAGTCGGCCGCAGCAGCTGCGGACCGCGCGACATGATCTCGGCCACCGTTCCGGGGAGCCGGGACATGGCGTCCTCCGACTTGGGCACTGTCTCTTCCAACGCCAGGGTCGGCAATTCGCGGGGCTGACCCAATGGCGGCGGATTCAGGAAATCGCCGGCGACGGCCAGACTGGCCCCCTGCTCGAGCAACCAGGCGACGGCCCGGGCATCTCGGGCAGTAGTCCCCGGATAGGCAAGCGAGCCGGTCTCCTCATAGATTCCGAGCAGCATCAGAGTGGCGCCTTCACCTATCAACGGCACCCGCTGTCCAATCAAAGCTTCGATCAGCAAGGTCGAGGTGGCGCCGACCGGCTCGATCTGCACCGACCAGGCCGGGTTCAGCCCCGCGGCGTGCGGGTGGTGGTCGATCACTCGGACCGAAGTCCGGGAGTTGCTGAGTTCGGCCGTCGGAAGTGATTGGGTGTCGACCAGCGTCAACTGGACCAGCCGCTGAAGTTTGAGCTCCTTCAGGTGGGCGAAGGAGAAGTGCTCAGCGTAGAGGGTCAGAAAGCGGTGGACATTCGAATTGAGGCGGGTGGGCAGAACCGAAACGGCTCCCGGGTCTAGCCGGGATACCGCCCAGAGCGAGGCAATCGCGTCAAAGTCCGCCTGTTCGTGGGTGAAAACTAGGTGCATCCTCGGCAACCTTAAAAGGTTTCGGCCGAGGATTATACATCTGCGAGTTCCTCTAGCGCCCGGCGCAGTGCGAGCTCGACCGAAGTTCCCTGGACTGCGACGGCTCGGGCTGCCCGCTCCAGGATCTCGGCGATTTCTGCCGCCGGCGGGTCCAGCGGCCGAGGAACCCCTCCCAGCAGTGCCTGGTACATCTGTCCGTAGACTCCAACCAGCGGGAAGCTGCCCGCATGGACTGGGAGGTTTCCGGCGCCGACCGGACTGCTGAGCGCTTGCTGCGATTCGGCGGAGAGCAGGAAGGTCGCGAACTCCCAGGCAAGCTTGGTCTCGGCCGGCTCCATTCCATTCCGAAAGTAGAGATTCTCACCCCACACGAATCCAGCTAGCGGTTCGCCCGAAGCCTCATAGATCGGCCATGGATCCACCGCGACCGTTGCCTGGCCAAGCTCCGCTGCGAGAGTCTCATACAGCTCCGTGCTTTCGATCAGCCAGCCTGCCTGGCCGGACCGAAAGGCTTCCCGGTCGAGGTCCGAATTGAACGCAACCGGACCGGCCCGACTCAGTTCTTGAAGCAATGCCAACCAACAGGGCCCGAGGGCTCCCTTCAAATCGGGTAGCGAGCCGGGTTGGATAAGTTGACCTCCGCAGGCGGTTCCGAATGGGACGATAGTCGAGTATCCGTAGTCCAGATTCATCCCGACAACCTGGGTGCCGCGAAACCCGCGGGACGATTCGACCAATCCCTCGACCGAGGCCGCAGGTACGGGGGCCAATTCGCGATTGCGGTAGAGCACATTTCCGTCCAGTTGGACTGGCAGCCCCAGCACTGAATCGCCCTGGATTACCTGACTCCAGGCTAAGCTGTGGACGATCGCCCGGATCTGATCAACCGGCTGGTCGGCAAGGTCGCGGATCATCCCGGCTTGAAGCAATTCGGGTCCCCACAGGGATGGCGCGAAGAACAGAGAGGGCAACTGCCCCTCGGCGGCAGCTTGCTCGAGGGTCTGCCGGAGTTCATCCGCCCGAACGTAGGCCACTGCGAAACTTGCCGCCGGCCGATCGGACTGGAAAGCGCGAATAAGTTCGTTAAGCGCCGTCACTCCTTGCGGGCTCCAAGCTACCCAGATACTCAACGTGCTCGGGAGGTCTTCGACCGGTTCGGTCAGCAGCGGGGTGGCGGTCGGCGCGGCAGTCGCAGTCGGGGTCGTCGCCTGGGCGGTTACCGTCGGGACTGGTCCGATCGCGGAACACCCGGTCAGCAGCGCAAGGCAGAGCAGCGAGCCGCGCCACAATAGCGAGGATGAAGATTTCACACTGGTCATAGGGGGCAACCGGGGGCGAGTTGGCGGGCAGTCTACCATACCGGTCCGATAGGTATAATCCCGCGCATGGCTCGAAAGCGCTGGCGCATGATCAGCTCCCCGCCGGCCACGGGAGCGGAGAACATGGCGCTGGACCAGGCGATCTTGGAGAGGGTCGCGGCGGGCGAGTCTCCCGCTACTTTACGGCTCTACGCCTGGGCTCCGCCCTGTCTCTCCCTGGGACACGCTCAGTCCATTGAATCGGTCGATCTCCGGAGCTTGGGCGAGCTGGGCTGGAACCTGGTCCGCCGCCCGACCGGAGGAAAGGCCATCCTGCACACGGATGAACTCACGTATTCGGTGTCCGGGATTGCCGGCGATCCGCTATTCGCCGGCGGGGTGCTGGCGAGCTACCGACGGCTCAGCGCCGCTCTCTTCCACGGACTCGAGCTGCTCGGGCTGGGGGCCGAGCTGCGATTGAGCCCGAAGCGGTCTCCCCCCATCAACGGTTCCAGTCCAATCTGTTTTGAGGTGCCGGGCCCCTTCGAACTTACCTGGGCCGGAAGGAAACTGCTCGGGTCTGCCCAGCTGCGCCGGTCGGGTGCCGTGCTGCAGCACGGCTCGCTTCCCTTGGCGGGCGACCTTGGCAGGATTTGTTTGGTGCTCCATCTGCCCGATCGAGAACAGGCACAGTTTTCGATCCGCCAGTCGGCCGCAACGGTCGAGCAGGCGCTCGGGCGGCGGATCAGCTGGGAGTCAGCCGCTCGGGCCTTGGCAGCTGGATTTCGAGAAGCACTGGAGCTCGACCTGATCGAAAGCCAGCCGACTCCGGCCGAAATCCAGCGCAGCCAGCAGTTGTCAGCCGAGCGGTATTCGGTGGTGGGTGAGGTGACCCACCCGTGAATGTGGTGGCGCTCACAATCGAGCTTCATCTCCCGGGCTGCAGCTCTTTAAAGGAAAAGCGAGGCCGGCTGAAGCCGGTGTTAACCGCCCTGCACCGGGAGTTCAACGTGTCCGCTGCCGAAATCGACCATCAAGACGCTCACCGCACCGCAGTGATTGCCTGCGTCGTGGTGAGCAACAGCAACCGGCATGGCGAACAGCTGCTGTCCGGCATTCCAGCCTGGCTCGAGCAGCTTCGGCCTGACCTTCAGATTGTGGACCACCAGCTAACCGTACTCTAACCCGGCCTGCACGATTCAGCTTAAAACACAACCACGCAGCAAACGCTGCGTGGCATTCTGCTGCTATTGGAGAGTCCGGGTTCAGGCAGCCTGGATGTTTGGATTCAGAGCCTTACGCCGAACCAACGTCCGCAGCCGAGAGGCGAGCAGGCTGGCATGGACCGGCTTGATCAGATAGTCGTCCGCACCCGCGTCCAGGGCCCGGGCGACGCTTCCGGGCGAGCCGAGGGCCGATAGGATCAGGATCGGAACGTCCGAGAACGAGCGAATTCGCTCGCAGACTTCCCAACCGTCCACTTCAGGCATCAGCAGGTCCAAGATGACCACATCAGGGGTCGAATCCGGGTTTTGGACCTTCGAGATGCCGTCTTCGCTCGAGAACACCGCCTTGATCTGGAAGTCCTGCCCGCGCAAGAGAGTGCGCAGCATCGTGGAGAGGTCCGGGTCGTCGTCAATCAAGAGAACTTCGATCGCCATCTTGCGCTCCTAGTGCATCGGCCACATTATCCGACAGGAAGGTGGGCCTCGAACCTTACAGAGACCTTGCAGTACTACCTTCCACTTGCCGCTCTACCCTGGAGCGGCTAATATACCCGCGAGCCCGCTTTGAGCACGTCTGAATCCCCGGTCGTAACCAGCTCCATCGGCTGCCCGCAGTGCTCCTTTATCATGCCGGGGGATTCCAGGACTTGCCCCAGTTGCGGGGTGGATTTAGCCCTGCTCGCGCTGCTCGCCGAACGAGCTTATCTGGCCGGCGTCCCAGAGACGGCCCCGCTGACCGACACGCCGCCGGCCTTCATTCCCCGGCTCGGCGATTACCTGGTCCGCAGAGGCTTGTTGACAACTGGCCAGCTCGAGTCGGCTCTGGTCCACCAGAAGGAGCTCGCCAAGAATGGGGAACGCCGCTTGCTTGGGCAGACCTTGGTGGAGCTGGAGATGGTCGATCGGGAGACGATCGACCGGGCAATCACCAGCCAGATCATCGAGCTCCATGCCGCTCTGCAAGAGGCCAACCGGAACCTCGAAAAGCGGGTGTCCGAGCGGACCGCCGAACTGCGTCAAGCCCTCGGGCGGCTTCAGGAATTGAACACCCTTAAGACCAACTTGATCTCGAACGTCTCGCACGAGTTGCGAACCCCACTAGCGCATGTGAAGGGCTATGTTGAGTTGCTGGAAGAACAGGAACTCGGCCAGCTTACCCCGGAGCAAGCCAAAGCGGTCTCGGTGATCAGTCGGGCCACCCTGCGGCTTGAGCACTTGATTGAAGATTTGATCGCTTTCTCCACGGCTTCCCGGGAAGGGCTGGCTTTGGATCTCCGGCCGGCCCAGCTTGCTCAGCTCGCCGAAGCAGTGCTCGAACGATCGAAGGATAAGGCCGCCCTTGAGGGCGTCTCGGTTCAACTCTCGGTCGACCGGGGGTTGCCCCAGGTCCAGGCCGATCTGGACAAGCTCAGTTGGGTCCTTTACCAGTTGGTCGACAATGGAATCAAATTCACCCCGGCCGGAGGTCGGGTGAAGCTTTGGGCGCAACAGGTTGATCGCTTCGTTACGGTCGCCGTCTCCGACACCGGGATTGGCATCCCCTCCGGCAAACTGGAGGAGATCTTTGAGCCTTTCCATCAACTTGACGGATCGCCGACCCGTCGGCATGGGGGAACCGGGCTGGGGCTTGCATTGGTCAAACAGATCGTGAGCGCCCATGGGGCTTCTATCCAGGTGGAAAGCACGGAAAACTCCGGAAGCACCTTCCGCTTCGATCTCCCACTTGCCACGGAGCCTGCATGACAGGACCGCTGGTGCGCCCGGGGCCATTGACCCACGGCACGGAGTTGAACGCGGTCTATGCCATCGCGCGGATCGTAGCCGAGACCTATGACACTGAAGCCGGCCTCGACGCGGTTTTCCGGCTTTCCCGCTCGATTTTCATCTTCGACGTGGTTTCATTGTTTCTCACCAATGAAGAGACCGGTCAGCTTGAGCCGGCCTACGCGCTGGCGCTTGGCCGCGGCCGATCGCGGGAGGCCGACCTGGCTTGGGGCGAGCCGGCTGCCATTGAGGCTTACCGAAGCGGCCAAACGATCCTGCGCCAAGAGGATGCCGGCGCCGCGGTTCAAGGCCGGGACCGCCGTCGGGATTACCTGGGCTTGCCGATGATGGTGCACGGTCGCTGCGTCGGCGGGCTGGTTTTCGGCCGATTTGGCGGCCCCTCGTATCCACCGGAACACATCCGGCTGGCCGAGTTCGTCGCCTGGCACGTCGGGCAGCTGTTGGAGAATCGGCGCATGGCTCGACGGATCGCGACCCTAGAGGCCCAGCGTGAGCTGGCCCGCATGCAAGACGAGTTCATTTCAACGATCTCGCACGAGCTGCGTACCCCGCTCGGCTTCATTAAAGGCTATGTGACGACCCTGATGCGCAAAGACGCTACCTGGGAACCTGAAACTCGGATGGAGTTCTTGCAGATCGTCGATGAGGAAGCCGACCGGCTCCGAGAGCTCATCGACAACTTGCTCGATTCTTCGCGACTGGAGACCGGAACCCTGGGGATGACCCGCGAGCCGATTATGCTCGGGAGCCTGATTCGGGATTCGGTGTCTCGCACTAAGTCCGCTTACCCGGAAATGAAGGTGGATGTCGAGCTTCCCGAGGACTTGCCAAGCGTGTACGTGGACCCGACTCGGGTTTCGCAGGTAATCGACAATCTGCTCTCCAATGCAAATAAGTACGCACCCAACGCCGTTGTTCGGATTCGCTCGCACAGCCACGACAACCAGGTGCGGATTGAGGTCGAGGACACCGGCCCGGGCATCGCGCCGCAACACATCCCCCACCTGTTTGAACGCTTCTATCGAGTGCCCGAGCAGAATTCCAACGTGCGTGGCACCGGCCTCGGGCTGTATATTTGCCGGAAGATCATCGAAGCTCATAATGGGGAGATTGGGGTCGAAAGCCGGGAAGGGGCCGGCACCCGGATCTACTTCACCCTCCCATTGCTGGCGACCCAACCCGTTCCGGAGGCAGAGCATGAACGATAAGACATTGATCCTGGTGGTGGACGACGAGCCTCGCTATGTTCGCCTGGTCCAGGTCAACCTAGAGACGGCCGGCTACGCAGTGGACTCCGCCCAAGACGGGCAGCAAGCGGTTGAAAAGGTGGCCGCAGCTCAGCCCGGATTGCTATTGCTGGATGTCATGATGCCGGTCATGGACGGCTTCACCGCCACCGAGCGGATTCGGGAGTTCTCCACAGTTCCGATCATCATTCTGACCGCCAAGGGAGAGGAGCGGGACCGGGTGCGGGGGCTGGATGCCGGGGCGGACGACTACATCATCAAGCCGTTTTCCGCCCAGGAGTTGCTGGCTCGGGTGCGAGCCGTGTTACGCCGGGCCGAGAGACAAGCCGACGCCAGCTTCCATGAGCCGGTCTACGCCCACCACGAGCTGCAGATTGATTTGGCCAAGGCGCTGGTCACATCAAATGGCAAAGAAATTGCACTCACCGCCACCGAGTATCGTTTGTTGCAAACCCTCGCGGCCTCCGAAGGCCGGGTACTGACACCCGAGGAACTGCTGACCGGAGTCTGGGGCCCGGAGTACCGAGACGATAAGGAGATCTTGTGGGTGTGCCTCAGTCGATTGCGGCAGAAGATCGAGCCGGATCCCAAGAATCCAATTCACATCGTTACCCGGCAGGGCCTTGGCTACCTGATCCCTCCGGCCTCGAATGGCAGGGGTGAGTAGCTTTCGATCCCCAAGTACAATTGAGCCACCGCTGCGCCCCGCGACGCCTTCCTGCACAATCTTCAGGGGCTGAGTTTGGCTGAAACCAAACTACCATGAATGACATGTCACTCCTCCTGAAGACCAAGATGCTCGGCGCGCTGCTGCGGGGAGTCAGAAAACAAGCAGGAAAAAGCCTCAAACATACCGCCGAGATCGTCGGCATCAGCCGCAGCACGCTGGCCTCCTACGAGCTGGGGAAGAAAGGCATCTCGCTGCCCGAGCTCGAGCAACTCGCCTTCCATTTTGATGTTCCGCTGGGGGGATTGCTCGCCCGTCGTCCGGAAGAAGCCCAGCGCAAAGCAGTGTTCGACCCCAAGGTCGTGGTCTCATTTCGGCAGAAGATGATCGGGGCCTTGCTTCGCCGGCACCGCAAGGATGCCGAGCTGTCGCTCCGCCAGCTGGGGGAGCGAGTCGGTTTCCCAGCCAGCCGGGTGAGTGCCTACGAGCGCGGGCTGCGCCCGGTCCCGGTCCCGGAACTCGAAGCCCTGGCAAAGGCGCTTGGCCACTCGATCGAAGATTACGTGGACACCGAGGGCCGCGGCCCGGTTGCCGACTGGCATCGCAACCAGCAGGCCTACGAGACCTTCCGCGACCTGCCCCACGACCTGCGCGACTTTCTGGGGAAGCGAGATAGTCCCCGGTTGATCCGGTTGGCTATTCGCCTCGAAGAGCTTTCTATCGATCGGCTGCGCAATCTCGGCGAGCTGATCTCCGATATCGCCCGTTGAGTGCCGAACCCTCCAGCCTTGTGAGTCAGGCCCTCGAAGCCTATCAACAGGGGAGACTGGAGGACGCGATTCGCCTCTTCGAGTCGGCCCATGCGATGGAAGCCGATCCGGCCAGGCGGGCCGAGCTGGCCAACAACCTAAGCGTTAGCTACTTGAAGTCCGGGCGCACACAGGAAGCCCTCTCCATCGTCCGAGGTACGGGGGACCTTTTCTCCAAGCTGGGCGACAACCAACGGGCCGCCCAAGCGACGGGCAACCTGGCCGCCGCCCTGGAGGCCACTGGCAATCTTCCGGCCGCGGAGACGGCTTATCAGCAGGCTGCCGAGT
This sequence comes from uncultured Anaerolineaceae bacterium, assembly GCA_964359225.1. Taxonomy (GTDB): domain Bacteria; phylum Chloroflexota; class Anaerolineae; order Anaerolineales; family E44-bin32; genus JADFRG01. The sequence goes on along the minus strand of CAYHSI010000028.1, from coordinate 5,391 downwards.
CGTTCCGTGCTCTGGGCGATCAAGACTCGCTTGGACACACGCTTAACGCCCTTGCCCAGGTTCAATTGCGCCAACATCGGCCGCTCGAGGCGGCCAACTCATTGCAAGCCGGAACCCTCGCAAGCCCTCCCCGCGGCCTGCGCGGCCGCTTGCTCAAGCGACTTCTTCAACTGCCCTCGCGCCTGCTTCGATTCTGAACCGCGGTCCGATGAGTGGCTGGACCATTCGTCAAACTACCTCAGATGACCGGGCGCTGGTGGACGGCTTAGTCCTCGGTTCCCGCTGGAAGCACTTGCATCTGGATTGGCTGGAGCCAGCCGCCCTCACTGACCAATCTCCTTTCCTGCTGGCGATCCAGGCGGGCGTTCCGGTAGGCTGCCTGGGTTGCCCGCCGGACCTGCCCGGTGTGAGCTGGCTTCGGGCGTTTGCAGTGACGTCCGGAGTCAAGCCTGAGGCGGCCTGGCAGCCGCTCTGGGAACTGGCAGCCAGCGCCCTGCGCGAACTGCGGGTGGACCGAGTGGCTGCGCTGCCGATTGAGGGCTGGTTCGAATCGCTCCTGGCCGGGGCTGGGTATCAGCCCGCCAACGCGGTGATCTTCTTCGAGCGTGAACTGACCCGCTCGATCCCATCCTCTTCCCAGCGATCCCGACCCATCCAGGGTGAGGATGAAAGGGCGCTGCTCGAACTCGATCACCTCGCCTTCGACCCGCTCTGGCAGCTGTCACGCGATTCGCTTCGGGCGGCACTCATACAGTCGGATTCGGCGACAATCATCGAGTCGGCGGGCGGGCTGGCCGGTTACCAGATTACGACCCGGTCACCACTTGGAGCCCACCTGGCCCGATTGGCAGTGCACCCCGGTCATCGCCGACGGGGGCTGGGGCGTTCACTCGTCTTGGAGGCCTTGCAGAGCGCCCGCCAGGGTGGTCTCAGTCGGCTCTCGGTAAACACCCAGGCCGACAACCTGGCCAGCCAGCGCCTATATCGCAGTCTTGGATTCCGGGAGACCGGCCAGCGTTACCGAGTCCTTGAGACCCGCCTCCCAAAGCTATAATCCGTTATGGATTCTTAGCCCGGCTCTGCGGATCGGCCACAAGCATTGCCCCTCGAGATGAGATTGCCTCCCGATCGTTCACTACCGAACTACCGGATGCGCTGGTTGGTCATGGCGATTGAGGAGCAGATGGGTGCCCACGGGCTTCGGATGATCCTCCGCCAATCCGACTTGACCCGGTATTTGGAATCCCTGCCCCCGGCCAACGACGAACTCCAGAGCCGGGCGGGCGAATACGCTCGATTGCTGACGACCGTGCGGACTTACTTCGGGCTCGGCGCCCGCGGGACGCTGACCCGCATCGGTCGATCGATCTTCCGCAACCAGGTCACGCAGCGCCCCCTGCTGAATGCGCACCGAAAGATCATTGGGCCCTTTCTATCAACCCAAAGCAAGTTGGCCTGGATTCTGAACCAGCTGGCGAGTGAGATGGCGGCCCCGAATGGGCAGGTTCGAGTCAGCCGGGCCGGCGAGGGGTTCTGGCTTGTCGACGAAACTTTCGACCGCACCATGGGTGTGGTCGCCGAGCACCCGATCTGTTGGTCGACGGTCGGCGAGTTAGCGGAAGCGGTAACCTGGATGACTCGGGAGGAAGTCCCGATCCGCGAAGTGGACTGCCGGGCAAGTGGCAAAGAAGCGTGCCGCTTCGCAATCCTGTGAGGGGCGAGATCGACTGTCGCTACTTCTCAGGCTTAGCCAGGGTCGGGGATTCCACGCCCGCCTGCCGATTCTCCCAGAGGGCGAGCACGAAGCACAGCGACGACAACCGATTGAGGTAGGCCAGCAGGGGCGGATTATCCAATTCCCCTTCGTGAGCGAGCTCAACGATGGCGCGTTCGGCTCGTCGGACAATCGTTCGGGCCAGATCGAGGGCCGCCCCGGGCGCCGAATCCCCTCCGACCACGAAACCCTTTGGCATCGAGATTTGATCCCCGATCCGCCTAACTTCAGCCTCCAGCCAGGCGACCCGGTCCGCTCCGAGCTCCCGAAACCGGTGGGCCTGATCGCGGGTTGCCGCAACTTCGGCCATGATGTGGTATAGATCCCGCTGGATCTCGACAATCACTTGCCGAGTCTGTAGCTCAGGGGCCAAGGCCCGGGCCAACCCGAGCGCCGCGGCAGCCTCATCGAGCGCGCCGGTTGCGGCAGGCCGTGGGTGGAACTTAGGGACCCGTTGGCTGCCGAGCAATCCGGTGGTTCCATCATCGCCGGTGCCCGAAAAGTAGTCTGGCATCCCAGGTATTATAAGTAGAAGCGCGTGGACAGACCCGAGCCGGTCGCAATCCTTCGAAGCTCTCGCCAGCTTCTTGCTGGGGTTCTGGTCGGGCTGCTGCTTGGGGGCGTTTACTACCTGCTGAGCGCGGAGCCGAGAGGGAAGCCGGTCGAACTGCTGCCCCCACTGCCCTTGCGAGTCCACGTGGCCGGAGCTATTGAGCGGCCCGGCGTCTATTCTCTCCCGCCCGGATCGATCGTTCAAGAGGCGATCACCGCGGCTGGAGGACTGCGAGCCGACGCCGACCTTGCCCGGTTGAATTTGGCCCAGCCTCTTGAAGACGGGCGGCGGATCGAGGTCCCGCTGCTGGTCGAAGCGGTGGCCACCTCTGGGGTCCAGTTGGCGGGCAGCGATGTCCGGCTGCCACTCAACTCCGCCACCGCGCAGGAGCTGGAGCAGCTTCCCGGTATCGGCCCGGTCTTGGCCCAAAAGATCATCGAATACCGGGATCAATACGGTCCATTTCAGCGGTTCGAGGATCTGCTCCAGGTCGAAGGGATCGGCCCGGCAAAGCTTGAAGGCCTGCGGGATTTGCTCGTCGTCCCTTGATAAGCCGACCCCGGCCGGCGGAGGACACGGGCGCCGCGAGGCTCCGCCGACCCCGCTGTATAATCCGCACAGATGCCTGAACTTCCGGAGGTCGAGACCATCTGCCGATCGTTACGTGACGGCACGGCGGATGCTCCGTCGCTGGTCGGCGAGCAAATCATCGGGGTCCGATTGGGCTGGCCCCGCCATGTTGTGGAGCCCTCGCCGACGAACTTTCGGCGGCGGATCCGGCAGCAACGCGTTCGGAAGATCGATCGCCGGGGCAAGTTCATCCTCCTATCACTAGACCGCGATTCGCTCCTGGTCCACCTCATGATGAGCGGCGACCTCTTCATCGCTCCGGCCGGAGCTCGCCGGACGACCCACGATCACACAATCTTTCGGCTCGCCTCGGGGCGGCAGCTGCGGTTCCGCGACCCCCGGAAGTTCGGTCGGGTCTTTCTCGTGGCGGACCCCGAAACCGTGCTCAAGCGGCTTGGTCCGGAACCGTTGTCGGCTGGGTTCGAAGTGAAGAAGCTCCAGCTGATCCTCAGTCGGCACAAACGGGCTCTGAAGCCGCTGCTCTTGGATCAGACGGCGATCGCCGGACTGGGCAATATCTATGCGGACGAGGCTCTTCATCGGGCCAGGCTCCACCCGCTCCGCAGCAGTCAGACACTGCAGCCCTCCGAAGTCCGGGCGCTCTGGAAGGGGATCCGCACCGCACTGCGGGATGGGCTGCGCCACAATGGTGCGAGCATTGATTGGGTGTATCGGGGTGGGGATTTTCAGAACCACTTTCGGGTCTACGGGCAGGCGGGACAGCCATGCCCGGTCTGCGGAACGACAATTGCCCGGTCTGTGATTGGCCAGCGCAGCACCTTTACCTGCCCGAACTGCCAGCCCTGGGGAAAGAACTGAACATGGATCAGGAGTTGCTGGTCGGGGTTCTGTTGATCATCGTCGGCCTCGCCGTCGGGTTGATCGCGGTCGCGTTGGTCCTGAATCGTCGGGCCGCGCGGGAAGAGCAGTCGGCCGATGCGCCTGTTCCGCAGGAGGCCGCCGTGGTCTCCGAGGCCGAAGTCGCTTTACTTGTGGCGACTCAGAGTGACGAAGGGCCGGTGGCGATGAGTGTGCCGGATGAGCAGAAACCGGCGCCAGCCGGCCTCAATGAACGGAAGCTGGTTGCCGAGATCTACCGGGACCCGACCGGCGGAGGGCTGATCTTGCGGGCAGGCGGCAAGGAATACCGAGCAATCTCTCAGATCGAAGACGAGCAGCTCCGGATGGAGCTGACTACCCTGGCCGCCGATCTTGCAAGTCGATTCGTGGAGGGCCTGCGTGCCCCAGCCGTACCGTCTGCCCCGCGGACCGCCGCCCGGCCGGGCAGCCGGAGTATGTTGGAAGGCATCAACTCTATCTTGCAGCGGGTGCTCGCCGATGCGGGCAACAAGGCCAAGGGCGTGCAACTGATCCCTGATGCGGCAGGCGGGGTCAAGGTGTTGATCGGATTGAAGAGCTACGCTTTAGATGAGGTGCCAGACGAAGAGATCAGCCGCCTGATTCGAGAATCGGTTGCGGAGTGGGAAGCGGGTCAATAACCGGCCGGGCTTCTTCAACGAGCAGCGCTTCCAGTCGCCCGTCTTGTTCGCGCAGACGGGCGACCGGCTTAACCGGATCGTGGATGAAGAAAAGCCAGGCATCTCGTTCCACGGCCCAGCGCTGCCAGCGCTGCTTGGTCCTGATGTTTTCAAGTGGCGCTACATCAAAGGCAGTCAGCCAGCCGGCCCGCGCCATGTGAACTGAAAACGTAGCCATATCGGAAACGAACAGGCCGGACCAGTCTCCCGACTCCAGCACCACCGACTGGTGGCCTCGGGTATGCCCCGGCGTCACCACACAGCGGACATGCCCGGTAATCGGCTGATCACCGTGCAGTAAGCGCATCCGCCCTTCCGAAACCAGCGGGCCGAAGTTCTCTGCGAAGTACGTCCCTCGGGTGCGCGGGTCGGGGTGGCTGGCGTCCGCCCATTCCATGCGTTGCACGAGATAGGTCGCGTTGGGAAAAGTGGGCACGAGCTTGCCCGCTTCGAGGCGGGTGTTCCCGCCGCAGTGGTCGGCATGCAGATGAGTGCAGACTACCAGGTCGATATCGGAGGGAGAGATCCCAAGGGCCTCCAGGCTGTTGACCAGGCCTCCCCCAGGCCGGACCAGTCCCCAGTTCTTCTCGTCTTTCGGATCCAGCTTAGGGCCCAAACCGGTATCGATCAGGATCGTCTTGCCGTCTGACCGGACCAGCATGCAGGTCAGAGTCTGGGGAATTAGGTGGTTTTGGTTCGGTTCAACGATTCGGCGGTAAAGGGCCCGGGGCACCAGCCCGAACGGACCGCCGGGGTCGACCCAGACGATCCCGTCACTTACGAGGTGGAACTCCAGCTCACCCTTGTGCATCGGGGACCGAGGCGAGTCCGAGCGCCTGCTTCAGCTCGCTCTCCAATTCGCGTTTCCCGCGGTCCGGAACAAAGGCCGCCTGAAC
>CAYHSI010000027.1:3623-15022 GCA_964359225.1 uncultured Anaerolineaceae bacterium | reverse complement strand
CCGGGTGCGGGCAGGATGCACGGGCGCAGCCGAGTGGACGGCCGGCGCAGGCTGCCTGCCTGCGACCAGCGAGGTTCGAGCCATGGACGAACGAACCCGCACTCCCGGTCGGAGCTCCGCCGGGGTCGCAGCGCCCAGGCCCTTGCGAGCAGCGGTTGGCGCGCCGACCAGGGCCGGAATGTGAATAGAGAGGCCAGTGAAATCTTGAGCCGCGGAAGCGACCAGCCGATCGAGCGCCAAGGAATGGTCGATCCCGCTGAGTTCGGCGAGCGAAGTATCTGACCAGAGCGGCGAATCATTGGTCGTGAGGACAATAAGATCTTCCGGACTCAATTCAAAGTGGCGGAATTGGATCAATGGGGCAAGAGTGGTTCCCAGCGATCGACTCGTGCCATCTTCGGCTCGCAGGCGGGAGACCCCGCCAGAGCGAATCAAGAGTGCCTGGCTGGGACCGCATTGTGCCAGGTAGAGATTCTGATTGCGCAAGGCTGCGGCCGCCAAGCGGGCCGGCACGGCTCGGTCTAATAGTTCTTGATTGAGTTGGTTGATCGCCTGGCGAAGCGCAGCGGTGACCGAACCTGGGGTGCCAAAGAACAAGCGAGCCGTTTCCTGCGCCAAGCGGTCGAGCTGCCCGCCCTCGCTCCCTGGCGGTCCTTCCAGCTTGAGGTTGAGAAAGAGGAAATCGTGGACCCGACCACGGGCCGCCCGTCGGGGGGCTCCGAGGGCCAAGGTCCCGGGTGGGGGTGCCTGTAGGCTCTGCCCACCCGCGACGTGCATTAGCCCGACATCGGCGTCAAGAGTCTCAGACACGGCGGCTATTTTACGGATTCGGTCTGGCCACGCCAATCGAGATGCAAGTTTTGGACCTGGGTGGCAGTGCCCGGTCCGGGGGAAGGTGTTACGGGGTGTGGCTCACCAGGGCCACAGGCCGAACCAGTATCCGACCGCGATCCCAAGCAGCACGAGCGCAGCCAGCGCGACCCCGGCCAGGGAGGATCGCAACACTCGCCCCAGGCAGCCCTTCGCGGGTGGGCTGTGGGATGGATCCGGGACGGCCACCGCGATCAAGGTGATGTTGTCGTGCCCGCCCCGCCCTCTGGCAAGCGCGACCAGGGCGGACACAGCCTCGGGGGGGGAGTGCTTGGCAAGCGCCAGCTGGATCTCAGCCGGCTCCACCAGGTCGGTTAGGCCATCACTACAAAGCAGCAGCTGATCGCCTGGCATCAGCTGCAGGCCCTGATTGGATTCGGATTGTGGGTCGGACTCTGAGTCAGACAAGCGCAGGCGGAAATCAGGAACCGGGTCTCTGTCTCCTCCCAGGTGGCGATGGAGCACGTGGGCGTTGGGATGAACGCGGGCCTCCTCCGGGGTCAGGATTCCGTGAAGAACGGCCTCCTGGACCCAGGTGTGGTCGATGCTGATTTGTTTGAGCCGACCTTCGCGCAGCAGATAGATTCGACTGTCGCCAACCGACACGGTGTAAAGCCGATGATCGATCATCCAAACGACCGCGACCGTCGATCCCATTCCCCGCAGCGCCTCGTCGAGCGCTGACGATTCCATCACCAATCGGCCGGCCGAGACGACCGCCTCGCGCAGCTCAGCCAGGGGTTCTTTGCCGTCCACTGCGGCGATCGAAGTGCGCACGGTGTCGATCGTGATCTGAGCGGCGACCTCGCCTGCCTGGTGCCCGCCGATCCCATCCGCCACAATGGCCAGCAGTGCGGGTCGGCCGTCGGACTCGCGCAGGTAGTGGGAAACCGAATACCGGTCTTCGTTGATTTCGCGGGCCTCGCCGGGATGGGAAAGCGCCGCGACCGTCAAGTGTGATTCTTGGGATGGGTTCATGCTTCGGTCGAACGATCTTGCGGGTCGGGATAGACCAGGATTGGCCGGGGCGGGTGCTTGCCTGGCAGTTGGAAGCGAAACTCCACCCGCCCCAACTGCACCAGATCGCCGTTGCGCAGCCGGCGTCCCTCGGAAGGAATCAAATCGTAATTGACCCACGTCCCGGCCACGCTGCCCTGGTCGCGCAGCAGATAGTCGCCGTCGGCCTGGCGGATCAGTCGAGCGTGCAGGCGCTCCACCGAGGGATCCGCAACCACAATCGCGGCGAGCGAGGCGTCTCGGCCAAGAACGACGTCTACACCGGTAAGCGGGACCGGCTCGCCCGCGGGTCGGACTGGAATGAGTAGCGCCTCCGAGGGGGAGGACTCCTGCAGGCGGGCGCGTTTGATCGAGCTCTGGCGAACCTGGGAAGCGCGTAGCGTTTGGGGGGCGCGGCGCACCAGGGTCGTCAATCCGCCAACCATAACCATCGCGGCAACAATCAGGGCCGCCACTGCAACCAACGAATCGAACGCGGGTCGGAAGGCCGACAGGCCCCGCGGCGGGGTTTCGATCGTGATTTGGACCGCCAGCTCAACGCTCTGGGTCTGCAAACCTAGCGAATCAACCAGGACTGCCTGCAACGTATGGGAGCCGCTCTGGCGATAGGAGGCGAGGTCCCACACCAACTGCTCATAAGGAGGCGCGTTTCGGGTCTGCACTACTTCACCGTCGACCAATAGCCGGCTCTGTTGAATCGGTCGCGGGTGCCCATCCGGGAAGGTGATCAGGATCTCCAATGGGAGCGACACCGGCAGGATGGCCTCGACCGGCAGATCGGGATCCTCGGTCTGCCGCAGCACTTCGCTCGGGAGTTGAATGAAGGCGACCTCGGGCGGCTGGACGTCGATCGCGTAACTGATCGGCGCCGAAACTGCCTCCAGGCCGTCGGCAGCCACTTGGACCTGCAAGCTATGGGTGCCGGCGGCGCTGGCATGAGAATCGAAGCTCAAACGGTATTGGTAACGCTGAGCCAGGAACCAATCGGCCAACTCACCCAGCCCGACCTCCGAGTCGAAATAGATGAACCGCCCACCGGTGGCTTCGGCCAGTTGGCGGAGCGGTTCGACCTCAGGCGGTTCGACGGTCTCCGGGGTCGAGAACAAAACCGGGAAGATGGCCGTTCCGGACTCGGCGGCCCGCGCGATCGCGTTCGCCAACGGAAGATCGCGGGGAGTCTCGATGACTGGGGTAATAAAGATCAGCGATCCCGGCAGCAAGCCCAGATCGGCGGGATCGGAAGAGAAATCAAGCGCCAGCAGGACCAGATCGAATCCCGAGATCCCACCTTCGAAGCTCGGTTCAATCGTATCCAGCAGGGCGGAAAGTTCGGCGGCGGAATTGCTGTGCTGGATGAGCAGGCCCTCGGCGGTCAGCAGACTCAGGTCGTCGACTCCAATGAGGCTCGCCTGAGGGTCGCGCCAGTAGAGGATCAGCTCATCCCGGGCGAACTCGAAACGGGTGCGACCGTGCGAGTCCCGCACGCCGAGCCCCGGAGAGGTGTTGATCACAAACACCTGCCGGGTGCCGACCAGCACCTTCTCCACGGCCAGTCCCTCAACCGGTTCCCCGTCTTCCAGCACCTGAAAGGCGTCAGTCGGAAGATCTGGGATCGGCCGCCCGGACCCATCGGTTAGGGCAGCGTGCAGACTGATCTTCGGGAAGGCCTGGACATCGGGTGGGGATACGTTCAGTCGGGCTTGGATCTGCTGCGCGGGTAACAGGGCGGCCGCCGCGAGCAGCACCGGCAGCCGATAGACCACCCGGAGGGCCATCCGCCGATTGTAGCACGGGGCTATTCCCACTCGATCGTGCTGGGAGGTTTGCTCGTGACGTCGTACACCACGCGGTTGACGCCGGGTACTTCGTTCACAATCCGGCGGCTCACCTGAGCGAGCAGTTCATGCGGGAGGCGGGCCCAATCGGCGGTCATGAAGTCATCGGTCGTGACCGCCCGCAGGGCGACGGTCTCCACATATGTCCGCTGATCTCCCATAACTCCCACCGTGCGGATCGGCAGCAGCACGGCAAAAGCCTGAGCAGTATCGGCCAGCAGCCCGGTGGCAGTTAGCTCGTCGATCAGAATCCGGTCGGCAGCTCGCAACTTCTCCAAACGGTCCGGCCTGACCTCGCCCAGGCAGCGCACTGCCAGCCCCGGCCCCGGAAACGGTTGGCCGAGCAGTAATTCAGTGGGCACCCCCAACCGCTGCCCGAGCGTCCGCACCTCGTCCTTAAATAGGAAGCGCAGGGGCTCGACCAGTTCAAACCCCATCTGCTCAGGCAGGCCACCCACGTTGTGATGGGTCTTGATCCGGGCGGCGGTCCGTCGGTCGGGGCCGCTCGATTCGACAACGTCTGGATAGATTGTGCCCTGGATCAGGTAGTCTGCCTGCTGGCCCTGTCGGTCAGCCTCTTTTTCCAGTACCCGGATGAACTGTTCCCCGATGACCCGGCGCTTGGCCTCCGGATCGGTGATCCCGGCTAGCGCCTCCAGGAAGTTGGCCGAGGCATCCACGATCGACAGCCGATTGTCAAAGAGCGACCCGAGGCTCGACCCGACCCTCGCGGCCTCGCCCGCCCGCAGCAGCCCGGTGTTGATGAAGACCGGGGACAGCTGCTTCCCCAGGGCCCGATCGGCAAGCACTGCAGCCACCGCCGAGTCCACCCCGCCGCTGACTGCGGCGATCGCGCGCCCGGCGCCCACTTGCGACCGGATTCGGGCAATCGCAGTTGGGATCATGGCCTCTGGGGTCCAATCGGCGCTGGCACCGCACACCTCCACCGCAAAACTGCGCAGGATCTCGATACCGTCCGGGGTGTGTTGGACTTCCGGGTGGAACTGAAGTCCGTAACGCTTCAATTCGGGGTTCCCCATGGCTGCGTAGGGCGCGTTGCTTGAGCTGGCCAGAACCTGAAATCCCTTCGGAAGTTGGTCGATCCGGTCCCCGTGTGACATCCAGACTGGATGTCGGCCCTTGCGCAGCAGGCCGCCGCCGTTGGGCACTTCGATCTCCGCCGGTCCATATTCACGCGCCCGGGAGGCCGTCACTCGGCCGCCCAGCGAGTGGGCCAGCGCCTGCATTCCGTAACAGATGCCCAGCAGCGGAAGTCCAGAGTCGAGCACATAGTTCGGGATCTGAGGCGCATTGGGTTCGTAGACAGAGGCCGGGCCGCCAGACAAGATGAAGCCTTTCGGCTGGAGGGCCATCACCGAGTCCTGTGCTGCGTCGTGCGGAAAGAGCTCACAGTACACCATGGCCTCGCGCAATCGGCGAGCGATCAGCTGAGCGGTTTGGGAACCAAAATCGAGCACAACGATCGAGTCCATGGAGCGAATTCGTATCAGCCGTCTTCGAACTCGATGCGGCCCGCCTCCATGCTGATGATCACGGCCAGGGCTTCTATGGGGACGGACAAGCTGCTGAGCAAGGCTCGACCGCCCTCGAACCGCTTCTCAATCAAGGCCCCAATCCCGACGACTGAGGCTCCGGCTGCGCTGGCCAGGCGGACCAATCCCATGATCGTCTGCCCGGAAGCAAGAAAATCATCAATGATCAGGACTCGTTCTTCGCGGCCAAGGTACTCGGGAGAGACGATCAGCTCGACCGTTCTTCCCTTGGTGTGGGAAGGGGCAAGGGTCAGAAAGATCTGATCGGGCATCGTGATCGGTTTGGTCTTGCGGGCGTAGACCACGGGCAGGCTCAATACCGAGGCGGTGGCCAGGGCGGGCGCAATTCCGGAGATCTCGGCGGTCAGCACCTTGGTCGCCCGCACTGCGGCGAACCGTCTGGCCAGCTCCCCGCCGCATTCCGCCATCAAGAGGGGATCTACCTGATGGTTGATGAAACCATCGACCTTCAGGATTCCGTTTCCGAGGTTGACACCTTGCTCGAGGATTCGGGCTTGAAGTGAGTTCACCGGCAATCGAGGGGCCGAGCAGGGCGATTGTACATCCCGACCTGGCCGTGACCAAACCCGCGGTAGGCAGGCCGCTCAGGGCGCCGGCAGGTTCCAAGCGACTTGACATAGAACGGATGTTCCGCTAGAATACGAACAAGCGTGCGGCTCATGGCCAGCCCGCCAGGAGGCGAATATGGCACGAAGCAAGCTTTCAGACCGACAACGGAGAATGCTTGATTTCATTCGGAAGTTCGGTCTGCGAAGTGGATATCCGCCTTCGATCCGAGAGATCGGGGAAGCGGTGGGAATCTCGTCCACCTCGGTCGTCAACTACAACCTCAACCGGCTGGTCGAGCATGGCTACCTGGATCGGGATCAAAACGTCTCCCGTGGAATTCGGCTCACCGAGCGCTTGTCGGAAGTTGCCTCACAGCTGACGGAGGTCGTCCGGATTCCATTGGTCGGCCGAATCTTTGCCAGCGAGCCGGTTCCGCTGCCAAGTACTGATTCCCCCATGTTCAGCACCGACGAGGCGATCGAGATCACCCGCGATTTGCTCAGCAGCACCGAGGATCTCTTCGCATTGCAAGTGCGAGGGGACTCGATGATTGACGCTTTGGTCAACGACGGAGATATCGTCGTGATGCAGCGCCAGCCGGAATGGCGCAACGGAGACATGGTGGCGGTGTGGCTGAAAGACAAGGAAGAAACCACCTTGAAGCATATCTATCGAGAACGAGGTGGGATCCGGCTGCAGCCGGCCAATCCGACGATGGGGCCGATCTTCATCGAAAAACCAGAGGACCTGGAAGTCCAGGGAAAGGTGATGCTGGTTCTGCGGCAGCTTGCGTAGCGAGATCGCTAGGCCAGCGAGGCCAATTCGGCCCGGATTTGTGCGATTTGGGTACCAAAGTCGCGGGCCATCGAAGCGAGCAGATCGTAGCCGTTGAGCCTGGCCTTGACCGAGTCCAGCTTCAACAGTGCAACCTCGGACCTCTCCAGCCGATCAACCTCGGACTGCAGTCCGACGATGACCCGATCGAGACGCCGGATCTCGGAGTGCAGATCGATCAGCAGCTGATCGCGACTTACTTCAGCTTCCTGAGCAGGACGCTCAACGTGCTGCTGTAACCCCCGCAGCGCGACTAAGTCGTTGGTTTCGTAGGCCAGGTTCACTTTGGCCATCATCTCCTCCCGCCACGGCTTCTGCTTGGGGTCGGTAGTCAGATCAGGATGGAAGCGCTTGGCGAGCTCGCGGTACAGCCTGCGCAGTTCGCCCTGCTGAGATTCGGAGGGAGCAGGCCTGGCTGGTGCGGTTTCCTGCTGAGAATGCGGTGTCCAGGCCTTGCGGAACTGCTCGACGACATCCGGAATCTCTTCCTGGGTTGCTCGCTCGCCCCACTGGGCTCTCCTGGCGGCCTCCCGTCGGAGCTGATCGAGCTTGGCGCGCAAGTCCAACAGCTCTCGCTCCAATGGGCGCACCCGGATTTCCAGTTCCCGCTCGAACACAGCCAGCGACACCCGCAGATCGAACAATTCAAGCTCGAGCTCCGCGGTGCGCTCCTGGCGGCGAGCGACCTCCGCTCGGAGCGATTTTAGATCCGGATCGGTGGCTTGCTCGAGTGCCCGCGAGAGCTTGCTGCGCCGGGGTTTGTTGAACATCGTGCGGGGGCTGATTCTACCCGAACGACATCGGTGGCTAGCGTGGCTGATGGTTTCGGCGGGAGACGAATCGAGTCGAGGCATCCAGGTGGGCCGGGGCGGCCCAGAGGTCGGGGAAGAGGGCCCGCTCGGTTGCGAGGGCCTGCGGCAGTGGCTGGGACAATCCCTCCTGCAGCGCACGCTTGACGGCTCGAACCGCGGCCGGGTCAAAGGCCGCGATTTGGGTGGCGATGGATTGAGCGACTTGCAGGGCGCTGCCAGCGGCAACGACCCGGTTCGCCAGCCGGTGAGCGTGTGCTTCGGAGGCACTCAGCACTCGGGCCGCGCTCAACCATTCCAAGGCCAGCGAGTAACCGACCAGGCGCTGCAGGCGCTGGCCGCCTCCCCAGGCAGGGATGATCCCCAGTTTGATATGCATCAATCCGAATGAGGCGGTTTCAGAAAGGACTCGCAAATCACAGGCCAGCGCGATCTCGGCACCGCCCCCAAGCGCGAGGCCTTCGACAGCCGCCAGGGTCGGGACCGGCAGCCCATCCAGATCGCGGAGCGCTTCGCCCATGACCGTCGCGAGCCGCGCACCGTCTAGTCGGCTGGAATACTGATCGAGCTCGTAGAGGTCGCCTCCGGAGCTGAACGCGCCGTCCGATCCGGTGATCACCAGGGCTCGCAGTTGCCCATCGCTCGCAGATTCCCTGACCGCCTTGGCGAAGAGCTCCATCGCCTCCCAATTTAGGGCGTTCCGCAGCTCCGGCCGGTTTATCGTAAGCAGACCGACCCCCTCGGCACTGGTTTCATACAGAATAGATGGCATGCCTTTGGCCTTTCTTGACCCGCTCCTGCCCGTTGGTATACTCTGCTGAAGACGGGGTGTAGCGCAGTTGGTAGCGCGCCGCGTTTGGGACGCGGAGGCCGGCGGTTCAAGTCCGCCCACCCCGACTCACCTTTACAACCCCTAATCTGGGAGAAGGTTCGCTGCGCGGGGTTCGAACCTCAATCTCAAGGAAGAAAGTCGACCTGGTGCTGGTTTCCGTCCGTTATCGGGCCGAAGGTCGCACGCTGGAGTACGCCCGCGGCTACGCCCGCCAGGGCGGGGTGTGGAGCGACTTACGCCTGTTTGCCCGTGAGCAGTTGTTACAGATGATCCGCTCGGGTTCGCGAGTGGCGACCGGACGGGTCGCGCCTCTCGAGGGTGACTTTGTTGTAACCGGCCGAGTCAAATTGACTGCGGGGCAGGGGACGGAAGAATTGCTCGCGGTCGATGGGGCGCGCAGTGATCGGGACAATTTGGAATTGCCACTGTTCTGAGTCACATTCGCGTAGCACGTGCCCCGAGTGGCAACTGAAATTCGAGCGGGATGGCCCGCTCGAATTTTTTCTCGCGATCGCGCTGCGATGGTAGAATGCCGGAGCGCGGGCGTCGCCAAGTGGTAAGGCATCAGCCTTCCAAGCTGACATCGCGGGTTCGAATCCCGCCGCCCGCTCTGCGCGAAGTTGCGCGCAAAATTGCGTGCGGCGATTTGACTTTTTGCAAATAGGGTCTATACTTTTGTAACCTTACTGCAAAAGGAGGGAACAGTGGCTAAGGCGCGTAGCAAGCCGAAGAAGAAGACCGCAAAGAAGCGTACCGCTAAGAAGACATCCCGCAAGAAGTAGTAGGTTGAGTTCGGCAAGTCAAGCCCGGCCAGAGCGATCGGCCGGGCTTTTTTTTCGCGGCCGCCTCGTTTCCAACTCCAGCGCCCAACCTGTCCGCCGCCGTCTGGCGAGTCGACTACAATCCAATGTGAGGGCCCGTAGCTCAGAGGTTAGAGCGGCCGGCTCATAACCGGTTGGTCGCAGGTTCGAGTCCTGCCGGGCCCATCGAGCGACCCGCCGCAAGGCGGGTCGCTCAGTGCTCCCAGTAGGAGACAAGTAGAGTTTGGAGTTTGCATCTGAGTGTGCGAGAATAGTTTCGTTCATGACTGAGAACTCAAACGATCCAAAGCCTGGCTTCTGGCAGCGGGTGTTGACTCGGCTGCGCGGACCGACTCCGGCTCAGGCGGTAGGGCCGGGGCCGGATCTAGCCGACACCGCTCCGCTTACTCCGGAGAGCTTGGAGCAGATTGCCGCCGTCAGAATGCGAGAGAGTCTGTCGGCCGGCAGCGCTCAGTCCATGGGGCTGGAGCGCGAGTCGAATGAAGACACCCTGTTCATGATGTATGGGAACTCCGGCGGCGAGGAAGTGGTGCCGGACTTCGGGCTGTTCTGTGTGGCCGACGGCGCGGGCGGGCTTGGCCATGGGGAGTTGGCGAGTTCGATCGCGGTGAAAGCGGTCGTGCGCAGCCTGATGGAGCACGCAGTGCTGGCCGGCCTCGCTCAGGAGGCGGAGAACCGCAATGTTCAGCTCGACGAGCTCGCCCGCCAGGCCTTTGCCCGCGCCAACGAGGCTGTTCGGGAGAAGGCGAATGGCGGAGTTACCACATTGACCGTGGCGATTCTCATGAACCACCAGATGACGATCGGCCATGTCGGTGATAGCCGCGCCTATTTGGTCGAGAACGGAGTGCTCAAGCTGCTGACCCGGGACCACTCCTATTCGCAGCGTATGGTCGAGATCGGGCAAATCACACCGGAGCAAGCACTTGACCACCCGAAGCGCAACCAGCTGTGGAATGCGGTTGGTCAAGGTTCGAACATGGTAGTCGAAGTGAATAGCTATCCGGTCCCGCGGGGCGGTTATTTACTTCTGTGCAGCGACGGGCTGTGGGGCGAGATCTCGATGGACGAAGTCAGGTCGGTGCTGGATTTGCACGCCGAGCCCAATCAGGCCTGTGAGGAACTGATTCGGGCGGCTAACGCGGCCGGTGGGCCGGACAATATCTCGGCCTTGTTGGTTGCCTTTTCCAGCCTCTAGGACAAAACAGAGGGTCCCCTCGGCCGGGAGCCAAAATGGACCGGCCGACAGCCAGTCGATCCCATCGACGTATTCTTACCAGACAAGCGAACCGCCGAATGTGGGGGGTGCATCCGGCGGTTCAAAAAGTTTCGGGGCACTACCGTCCGTGTAGGGGGAACACGTGCTCGGTAGGCTTACTCCCCTAAGACCAGCCCGTAAACGAGCCAGTCCTATCGGCATCTTATCATAGCCCGGGCCAGTTTCGGCATTAACGGCCAATAAAAATCGCTCCGACGGCCAAGTTACCCCCGCCACGGCTCCTATGCTATAGTCCGCCGTTATGGGTGGCGTGCGGCGGGCGACCTGGAAGCAGTTCCTCCCGTTCCTCGCACTCAACGTTTTGGTCTCGACCCTCACGATCCTGCTGGTCCTGGCAGTCTGGGGCCGAGGCCCGAAACTGCCCAGCCTCCCGCCGACGCCGACTTTCGATCTCACGGCCCGGCTGGCAAGCGCCATCCCGACCGCTACCGCGACCCTGCCTCCCTCCCCGACCCCCGTGACCTATACGGTTGGTCCGGGAGATTCCCTCGGGGCTATTGCCTTGGAGCTCGATATCTCAATGGAAAGCTTGATGGCGGCGAATGGGCTGGCAAATCCCGATGCTCTGGCGGTCGGCCAAGTGCTGGTCATCCCGCAGGTAGAAGGATCCACCACCGCCGTCCCAGAGACAGGGGACCGCCCAGCCAGCCCGACCGTGGAGGGAGCCCCACAGGTGGTCATCCGCGGTGCGTACGAGCGGGGCGATTTGCAGACCGAATTCGTGTATCTGGAAAACCTGGGCGGAGTGGCGACCATGCTGGGCTGGACCCTGGATGACGGGGAGGGAAATGTGTTTTCGTTCCCCAGCTTCACGCTCTATAACGGAGGCGGTGTGAACGTTTATACCCGAGCAGGGACCAACTCCGTCATCAATCTGTACTGGGGGTTCGACCAGCCGCTCTGGACGCCGGGCAAGCACATTACGTTGCGCGATGGACAGGGCGCTTCGCATTCCCAGTTCCTGGTGCCGAGCGGCTAG
>CAYHSI010000027.1:0-3523 GCA_964359225.1 uncultured Anaerolineaceae bacterium | reverse complement strand
GGCGGGCTCAGTCGGTCTTCTCTTCGGCCGAGCTAGCCTCCGGAGTTTCATCTTCCTTGATACCCTTGCGGAATTCTCGAATCCCCCGGCCCAGCTCTCCGCCGAGCCGGCCCAGCCGTCCGACTCCGAACAGCAGCAAAGCGATAAGCAAAATAATGATAAGTTCGGTGGGTCCGAAATTTGGCATGGTTGGCTCCCGCTCAAGAACTCTACCCATTATAACGTCTGAATCTGATGTCGATCCTTGCACCGGCTTCGAGCGTCTGATACACTCGCTCCCCCACGAGTTTCTGTTGCCCTCGAACCGAATCACCCAATGACCCAAGTTCTCTACCGAGAGTGGCGGCCGCAGACCTGGGATGAGGTCGTCGGCCAAGACCACGTCGTGCAAACCTTGCGGAACGCGGTCCGGGGTGAACGACTGGCCCACGCCTATCTGTTCGCCGGCCCCCGCGGCACCGGGAAGACGACCACTGCCCGGCTGCTGGCCAAGGCGGCCAATTGCCTGGCCGAGGCGACTGGCGAGCGGCCGTGCAATCGCTGCGCTCGCTGCGTGGCAGTGAATGCCGGCCGGTTCCTCGATTTGATTGAGATTGATGCGGCCTCCAACACGAGCGTAGATGATGTCCGAGTGTTGCGTGAGCGGATCAACTTTTCACCGAATGAAGGGCGATTCAAGGTCTACATCGTGGACGAAGTCCACATGCTCTCCACCGCGGCGTTCAACGCCCTGCTGAAAACGCTTGAAGAACCGCCTGCCCACGCCATCTTCATCTTGGCGACTACCGAAGTACACAAGATCCCGGCCACGGTACTCTCGCGTTGCCAGCGGCATGAGTTTCGCCGGATCCCGGTGGCGCTGATCTCCGACTACTTGGATCGCCAGATCGCGAAGCAGGGATTTCGGCTGGATCGCGAATCGGTGGACCTCATCGCCCGCCAAGCCACCGGAAGCCTGCGAGACGCAGTCTCGCTGCTGGATCAGCTGGTTTCATCTGGGGAGCAGGTCACCCTCTCGCTCGCCCAGCAAGTGCTGGGGACGGCCTCGACCGAGGTGGTGTGGGACCTGCTGGAGACCCTGGTGGACGGGAAAATTGGGAAGGGGCTCACCGTGCTCAATCGGGCCCTGGACGCGGGAGTGGATCCGCGGCAGCTTGCCAGGCAAGTGGTGACCGCGCTGCGGGCAGTCCTGCTGATACAAATGGGTGAGCTCCCCGCACAGGAGGCGCCGGCCGGCGATCACCCGCGCCTGCAGGACCTGGCGGAACGGATCGCGCTCGACCCGCTCTTGAACGCTTTACGGGCTTTCAGCCAGGCGACCCGCAGCCAGCCCGGCAATTGGCAACCGGGGCTGGCGTTGGAGCTGGCGTATCTTGAAGCGATTCATCCAGAGCGGCCCAAGCCAGACCCTGAGCCAGCCGCGGCCGTCCGGTCCGCGGCGAGCCAGCCGCCAGGCCCCGACCGGGCGCAGGACCGCGAGCAGGACCGAGAGCCGGACCCCGATCGCGAACAAGGCCGGCAGCCTTCATTCGATGTGGATCCGCAAGCCGGGCAGCCGAGCGAGCGGCGGGCGGTGCGAGAGCGGCGGGCCGGCAAAACCCAAGCCAGCCCAGCCGCAGCCCCAGAAGGCGGAAGAATCGATTTTCAAGCTGTGCTGGATTCGTGGCCCAGACTGCTGACGGCGGCCTACCGCCGCGACCCACGCGCCCAGGCCCTGCTGAACTCGAGCAAACCGATGGGAGTCAGTGCCGCCGGGCTGGTGTTGGGTTTTCAGAGCGATCTGCTGCGCGAGAAGATGGAGAAAGGCCACAATGCGGAGCTGATCATGGAGGCCCTGGAGGAGGTGCTCGGCGGGCCGCTCGAAGTGCGCTGTGTGCTGATTGAGGAATGGGAGGCCAAGTCGACGACCGCTGCGCCGCCGGTCCAGGAGGGCGGGATGGTTGCGATGGCGCTGCGCGATCTGGGCGGTCAGGTTGTGGATTTTGAGCAGCTGCCTCCGCCCACCGAGGAGGCTGGAGAGGCATCGTGAGTGGAGACGAGTTGAGTCGAGACCAGCAAGCTCAGTGGGAGCACGAACTGCGCTCGGCCCGAGCCGAACTGGCGGAGAGCCAGGTGGAAGCCAGCGCAGGAGACGGCTCGGTCAGGATTGTGATGAGCGGGACCCAAGAGTGCCTGAAGGTGCTCATTGCACCTAATCTACTGACCTCCCAAGACCCAGAGCTGCTCGAGCAGCTGATCCGGTTGGCGATCAATCAGGCGATTCAGGACTCACAACTCATGGCCGCCCGGCGGCTGAGTCCCTTGAGCGGCGCCCTCGATCGGTAGCGGCCGGTGAGCGCGGCACTGCCCCGCCCGGTCGAGCGCTTGATCGAGGCCTTCTCGCGCTTACCCGGCATCGGACCCAAGACGGCCTCCCGGCTGGCTTATCATCTGCTGCGGGGACCGGAGGGCGAGAGCCGAGAACTGGCCCAGGCCTTGGAGGCCGTGCGTCAGGGGACCGTTTTCTGCTCCCAGTGTTTCAATATCACCGCTCGGGAGATCGACCCCTGTGCGATCTGCCGGGATCCAGGCCGGCAGGCCGGCGTCCTGTGTGTCGTCGAGGAGCCGCTCGACGTCCTGGCCTTCGAGCGGACAGGCAGCTATGCCGGCCGCTACCATGTGCTGCACGGAGCGCTCTCGCCCGTTGAGGGAGTCGGCCCGGATGATTTGCGGATCCACGAACTATTGAAGCGGGTCAGCGAGGAAGGCATCCTGGAATTGATCCTGGCGACGAACCCGACCCTGGAGGGCGAGGCGACGGCCATGTACTTAAAGGGTGCCCTGGCCGGCAGTCCGGTCCGCCTTACCCGGCTGGCTCGGGGCCTGCCGGCGGGCGGCGATTTGGAGTACGCAGACACTCGGACCCTGAGCGAAGCCTTGCTGGGCCGCCAGGAAATCTGAAGCGAACCGGGTGGGCTGCGGCCCACTTTCATACCTTGACTTCGGCAGCCGGGACCTACTATAATGGAAGCAAGAGTTTGAACCGCGGTCTCGCCCACCCCTTCGGGAAGACCTAGACAATCGAGAGCGGTCAGAGACCAGGGTCTGAGAGCGATCAGGCCTGTTCGGTCTACCAGCCAGCCGATGCGCAACTGCGCGTCGGCGTGTTGCGTCTAGGGGTTCCCGCAGACAGGGGGCGTGCGGAGCACCTTAACAACTGAATAGTGATAGGAAGCCACGACGAAGTTCGGGCTAGTCAATGATCTGAACCACGCCTTGGGGTGTGGTGAAGTTCTTACGGAGAGTTTGATCCTGGCTCAGGATGAACGCTGGCGGCGTGCCTA
This sequence comes from uncultured Anaerolineaceae bacterium, assembly GCA_964359225.1. Lineage (GTDB taxonomy): Bacteria > Chloroflexota > Anaerolineae > Anaerolineales > E44-bin32 > JADFRG01. The sequence continues at coordinate 200 of CAYHSI010000027.1, read as the reverse complement.
ATACATGCAAGTCGAACGAGGTCCTTGCCTTCGGGTGAGGTCCTAGTGGCGAACGGGTGAGTAACACGTTGGTGACCTGCCCCGAAGAGGGGGACAACCCCGGGAAACTGGGGCTAATACCCCATGTGATCCAGAGAGTTAGAGGTCTCTGGCTGAAAGGAGCAATTCGCTTCGGGAGGGGCCTGCGGCCTATCAGCTAG
>CAYHSI010000026.1:0-15108 GCA_964359225.1 uncultured Anaerolineaceae bacterium | reverse complement strand
CAGCTTGCCCTCTTCGATCGGGTCGCCCCGATAGAGATCGAACAACCGCACCTCCTGCACCAGCGGCCGGCCCTCCTCCAGGATCAGGCTCCGCACCCGCTCGGCTGCGATGTCGGCGCCGACAATGAAGGCCAGGTCTTCCAGGACCGGGGGAAAGGCCGGCACCGGGCGAACTGGATAGCGTGGCGGCACCTCTTTCAGGATTGCCCCCAAATCGAGTTCCGCGGCGGTCACCGGATAAGTCTGCAATCCCCAGCGTTCCGCCACCCCCGGATGGATCTCCCCTGCCACTCCGAGCCGTTGACTGTCCAGCGAGACTTGGGCACACCTCGCCGGGTGATACATCGGGTGCTCGGCCGGTTCGTAGGTGGCCGCCGGCAGGTGCAGGCCCTCGAGCAGGCCGTCAATCACTCCCTTTAGATCATAGAAGCCCATCACACGCGGCTCCGGATCCAACCAGCCGGGTTCGCGGCTTGGGCCGCGCAGCGCGATCGCGAGCCGAGTCGGTTCGTCAGGCAGCTGGGATCCCTCGACCGGCAGGAACACCGGCCCAATTTCGAAAAATGCCAGCCGATCGCTCACCCGATCATTTTGCTGCACCACCTCGAGCACGCCGCCAAGCAGACTCTTCCTCAGAATTGAGCGATCCTGGGATATGGGGTTCAGCAACCGCACACTGGCCGCCGAGCCTGGCCAGTGGGCAGCCTCCAAGTCCGGTGAGCTGAATCGATAGGTGACTACCTCCTGCAGCCCCATTCCGACCAGCAAGTCGCGAGTCCGCTCTTCGGCTTCGAGCTCCGGATTCCCATACTGAGGCGGGATTCGATCCTCGATTTGGGTCTCGGGGATACGATCGTACCCATACACCCGGGCCAGCTCTTCCATCAAATCGGCCTGTCCCACCACCCCCGCCCCGATATCGAGCCGGTGATCCGGCGCGATCGCCCGGACGGAATCGCTCGAGCTGTCTACTGAGAATCCCAAGCGCTTGAGGATCTGAGCGATCTCTTCGGTGCCAAGCCGGATTCCCAACCAGCGTTCGGTATCGGCCGGCGACACTACGACCGGCGCCGGCTTCGGAGGGCGCGGGTAGGCGTCCACCAATCCTTCAGCAGGACGGCCTCCACTGAGCCGACGCATGAGTTCGAGCCCGCGCCGGACACCCCGCTCGGCCATTGCCGGGTGGACCCCCCGCTCGAACCGATAGGCGGCCTCGGAGGACAAACCGTGTACGAGCGCGGTGCGCCGGATGTTGATGAAGTCCCAGGCCGCGCCCTCCAGCAGCACTCGAGTCGTATTGGGGTTGACTTCCGATTCGGCGCCTCCCATGATGCCGCCGATCGAGAGCGCTCCGGCGGTGTCCGCCACCAGGATGGTGAAATCGTCCAGCCTGCGCTCCACCCCGTCCAGAGTGGTAAGCGTTTCTCCCTTTTCAGGAAGCCGGGTGATGATAGTCGGCGGTTTGCCTCCCGCTCGCTGCACCAGAATGTCGTAGTCAAAGGCGTGCAGCGGCTCACCGATCTCGAGCATCGCGTAGTTAGTGGCGTCCACGATGTTGTTGATCGGCCGCATGCCCGCCAGCCGCAGCCGGCGCTGGACCCAGTACGGGCTCGGCCCGATCTGCACTCCCTCGACCAAGCCCAGCACGAAGCGAGGGTTCAGCTCCGGCTCCCGGATTTCTAATTTGACCCGACCCTCGATCGCCGGCCCCTGCCAGTCCACCTCATTTGACGGCTCCTTAAGCGGCACTGCGAACAGAGCCGCAACCTCTCGGGCGACACCCAGGACGTTGGCCGCCCGGGCGATGTTGGGCAGGATCGCGATGTCGAGGACCGCGTCGCCCATGTAGCCGGCCAACGGAGTCCCAGGCACCGCGTCCGCGTCCAGGAAGATGATCCCCTCATGGTCATCCGAGATGCCCAACTCCTTCTCTGAGCACGCCATCGACGACGACTCGACACCACGGATCTTGGCCGGCTTCAGGATCATCTTCTCCCAGCCGGCTTGCTTGCCGTCGTAGATCTGGGCCCCTTCCTTTGCATATGCCACCTTCAAAGGCTGTTCCAGGGGTCCGGTTCCTTTGAGCCCAAGCAGGTTTGGCGCTCCGGTCAGGACCGTGTGTTCCTGCTCGCCATCGAACAGGCGGGTCAACACCAAGCGATCGGCGTTTGGGTGCGGCATCACTTCCCGAATCTCCCCGACCACGATCCGCTCCGGATCCCAGGCCAATCCGGAGACCCGGGTCTCCTGCCGGGATGCGGGGGAAGCTCCCTCGAAAGGCAATCCGACCTGGCGGATCTCTTCCACTTCCAGCCCGGCCACGGTCAGGCGCCGGGCGAGCTCCGAGCTTGTGACCTCGATCTCAACGAACTCGCGCAACCAAGAGAGGGGAACCTTCATGCCTCGCTGCTCACCTAGAACTGCGCCAGAAAGCGCAGGTCGTTGCCCCAGAAATGGCGGACGTCTTCGATGCCGTGTTTCAGCATCGTGATCCGCTCCGGTCCCATCCCAAACGCGAATCCCGAGAAGCGCTCCGGGTCGTAGCCGCCGTTCTGCAAAACCGTCGGGTGCACCATTCCGCATCCCAGGATTTCCAGCCAGCCGGTCCGCTTGCAGACCGGGCAGCCGGCGCCGCCGCACACGAAACACTCGACATCCATCTCGGCCGATGGTTCGGTGAAAGGGAAATACGAGGCCCGAAACCGGGTGCGCACGTTCTGGCCGAAGGTGCGTCGAGCGAAGGCGCTGAGGGTGCCCTTCAAGTCGGCCATCGTGATGTGATGCCCGATCGCCAATCCCTCGATCTGGTTGAACTGGATCTCCGAGCGAACCGTGATCTGTTCGTACCGGAAGCACATCCCCGGCAGCACCACCCGAATCGGCTCCGGGGCCCGCTCCCGCATCACCCGGATCTGGCCGGGCGAGGTGTGGGTGCGTAGCAGCACCTCCGGGTCGGTGGTGTAGAAGGTGTCTTGCATCTCGCGGGCCGGGTGGTGGCGCGGCATGTTGAGCAGGCCGAAGTTGTAGTCGTCGGTCTCGACTTCCCGCGAGCGGTAGACCTGGAAGCCCATCTCGGCCCAGATGTGGATGATCTCACGCACGGTCCGATTGGCCGGATGGATCCGGCCTCGGTTCGGACGCCGGCCCGGCAGGGTGACATCGAGCCGCTGCTCGGCGAGCGAGCGGTCAAGTTCCTCCCGCTGCAGCGCTGCTTCCCGCGCGCCGAAGGCGTGCTCCAGTCCGGCCTTGACCTCATTCGCCCGCCGGCCGACTGCCGGCCGCTGATCCTTGGGCAGCTCGCGCAGCCCGTCCAGAATCTGCGCCAGCGGCGCCGAGCGACCGAGGTGGCTCACCTTCCAGGCCTGCAGATCCACCGAAGTGCGAATGGCCCCCAACTGGGCCACCGCCTCCCGCTCGATCTGGGCTAGCTGATCTATCATCTGTTCCATTCTAGAATCAAAACTCCCGCCCTCCAAGGGACGGGAGCCTCGCCCGCGGTACCACCCTTGTTGGCCTTGCGGCCCGCTCCGATCCGACGGTCCCCGGAAGGACAATCGGCTGCCCCAGGTTAACGGTGGGCCTCCGGCCCGGACTACTGAAGCCGCGTCGCCTGATTCGACTCGGCCCGTTCACCCGGACGGCTCGGGAGGGAACTTCGGGAGGCTTCCTTCGGGCCGGGGTCTCAGTCGCGCCCCGACCTCCCTGGCGAATTCCGCCCGCCTACTTTCCTCCGTCGCAGCCGTTTGATTTGTCCTGGGCATTATCCCCGATTCGCCAAGGTTGTCAACCTCGGGCCCCCGCAGGGGACGTCAACCCTTTGATCGCGGGGATTAGTAAAACAGCAACGAGAGCAGCGGGCCAAGAAGGAACTGCAGCAGGATAAGTGCCCCGAGTACGATTCCAATGATCGCAGCGACGCCGAGAGGCCTGGCCGGTTTCACCTCTTCGCCGCGCAGAATCTGAAGGGCCGCGCTCACCACCTGCCGGATGATGGCCTCTTGCTTCCATCGGTCCACGCCCGCCCATTCGTAGCCCTCGACTCTGGTCGGAATCAGCAGTTTCCTTGCCGGGCTTTGGATGATCGCACGAGCGAGCTCCAGTTTGACCGCCCCTCCCCCGGGTGCCTTCACTCCGACGGTTACCGTCCATGGCCCAATGATCAGGTCGGCGTCAGATATCTGATCCTCCACGTCCGACTTGGCCTGAGCCGGCGCACTTGTCGCTCCTGGCTGGATGAAGTCCACGTCGATTCCAGGTATTCGCTTCTTCAACTCCTCAGTGACAGCTCCACCCATGGATCCGTCGCCCGCATCGACCACGACCACTCGCCTTCCCTCCAGTCCGGTCGTAATCGCTCCGATCCCGAGCTGTCTGTCCGCCCGCAAGGCGGCAGCATGGTATAGCCAGATGGCAACCGCGATGAGACCAAAGCCGATCGGGTGGCCAAGCTCGCTGAGCCCCGGACCCGCTTCGCCAAGCAACATGCCAAGTATCTGAGAGAGCAGGTAGACGGCAGAGCCGAGAACCACGAGCGTCGCGGCCAGCAGGAAGAAGTATAGGAAGACCTTTCGTGCGACCGAGCTGCGCTCAGTGTCACCCACAACCCCCTCGGTAGACGCCCTAACCTGAGCTCCCCGCCATGGCCAGCCCCAGACTGGGAGGCCGGCGATCAGGGCAGCGGCAGACCAGGCCAGCTGCCGGGTCAGAGCTGATCCGGTGCCGGATCGCTCCAACGAAAGGATCAGGACGCTGACCAATCCGCCCAAGCCCAGCAAGGCTGCACCCAGACCAATCGTTGCGACAAGGTAGGTATACAGGCGCCGCACTCCGGCCTGGCCTGGTGACTCGCCTGTCCGGCGGGTGTCCTCTCGCAGGACCAACCCATGGTAGACCCAGAGCACCGCCATCGCCACGATGGTGGCAATTGCCAAACTCGAATCCTCTTGAGTCTGGTCCGCCACCTTGAGCAGTTGGCGGAAGAGCGATGCCAGGAGAATGGAGGCCGTCGTGACTGAGGTGAGGGCGGCGATGAACACAACTGTAAGCAGGTAGAACTTGCGAAGCGCCGACGCCCGCTCCTCTTCCACCCGCCCAGAAAACAGACTTTGCACCCTTCCCCAAGAGATGAGCCAGAGGGGCACGCCCACGATCAGGCGCGCGATTTCGATGACCGCTCCGTTGGTTGATAGCTCGGAGGCGGTCCCGATCTGGAAGGTGATCCATCGCAGCAAGTTGACGATCGCGATTGTCGTCATTGCCAACCCGACCGCGCTGAAACTCAGCAAGTACAATCGGCGCACGGTGGCAGGCCCGTCCACTTCGGTGGCCGGCGAGCTTTCCTCGGCGAGCACACGCTGGTGGTAGAACCAAATCAGTCCCAGGACGACCGCTCCAACCAGGTAGTAAAGGATGGATTCCCGGGCGGGCAGCTCGGGGTACAGCCTGCCAGACGCAGCTTTATCGGCGACCTCGGCCAACAGCCTGGCTGCAATGTTGAACAGGCTGCTCACAATCGGTCCCAGGAACGCCGCTTGCATACCGTAGAGGTAGAGCCGGCGCAGGACCGACTCTCTTTCCTCGGCCGCTCTGCGAGCTAGCCGGAGACCCCAGAGCCAGTGGGGCAGGAACATCCCCAAGGCGATGACGATGACCGCGATCTGGAAGGCGATCGCACTTCGCTCCGGGTCGAGTCCAGTGATGATTAGGTTGCGCAACAAGGCTATCAGTGCGTGCGTCACAGCCTGAATTGTGATTGCGCTTACCGCGTAGATATATAGGCGCCTCGGAGTTGACATCTCTACCTCCTATACCGCTACTTGCCCCTCAGCAATCCCCCGGCGTGTGCCAGCAGGAGAGGAAGTAACGTTCGGAATCGGTGATCTTCCATTCGCCACCGACGCGAGTCAAATCTACCTTGAACCTGTTGACGTACTGGCCGCTCTCGAACAAACCACCACCATAAAACATCGTCTCGCGAATCTCGACCGTTGCTTGAGTCCCACGGAACGCCGCGTTTGCGATCGTCAAACTGCCTTCATTGATCCCTTGAAATTGGTAGGAGTCCTCCACTTCCTGCTCGAACTGCTCTGCAGAGCGGGGGTAGCCAGATAGGTTAGGGGAGAGGTAACCAAAGGCGCGGCTGTAATCTTCACGTTGAAGCGCAAGCAGGTAGTTATGGGCGACCCCTTCAGGAATGTCCTCCGCCTGGTATGTCGGTTCCGGTCTGAGTAGGATGAGTGCAAAAGCGCCCACCGCCAGAAGCACCGCCCCAAGCACAATTCCGAGCAGGACCTTGTCTGTGGTTCTCATCCATTGCCTCCTCTGGAGGCCGCTAGCGCTCCCGCTTCGGCCCGGTCAGGAAAGCCCACAAACTGGGCCAGCGTTCCTTAATGATCGTGTGATCGTCGCTGACGGCGCGATGGGTAGTCAGGTAGATCCCACTAAGCGCCAGCCCGAGGATGAGGTAGGTCCAGGATTGGGTCAGCCACCCTAAGACCAATGGCCAGCTTATCAGGCTGATCCGAGTCGCCCAGAAAGAGCTCTTGGTGATCAGGCGCACGAGGGCCCAAATCCCGATCCCAATCAGGAGAGTTTGCCAGGATAGCAGCGCCATCGCGGCCAGTCCGGCGGTGTTGCCGCGCCCGCCGGCAAACCCGAGCCACACCATCCAGCGGGTGCCAATGACGGTGGCCAACACAGTGATCCCGATGGCAAGCGGACTGTCACTGACGCTCCGGGCCAGCATCACGGCCAGCAGCCCTTTGGCCGCCTCGCCCACGAACACAACCAGGCCCGCCCAGCGAGTAGCACTCAGCGCCACGTTCATCACTCCCACATTTCCGCTGCCCAAGGATCGCAGGTCTTTGCCGGTCACCAGGCGGGCGACGATCCAGGCGATCGGGATCGATCCGAGCAGGTAGCCACCGATCGCCAGACCGATGACGAGCAGGTTCAGCTTGACCTCCGAGCGGGGGTCCCGGACGCGCTAGTCAAGTGCAGCAGGTTGAATAGCCACGGCGCGCCGAAGCTGATCCACAGCCCGATCGATCCGTAGCGCAGCATCCGGAAGGGCAGGTAGTAGGCCTCCCCCTCGCCAGGGAACACCGCGCTCAGTCCAACGTAGAGGACAGCCACGATCACCACCCCCAGCAGAAAGCGGACTGCCCGCTGCCAGATCGGACCGCTCGAGTTGAAGTGCAGGTACCGATGAGTCAGCGCCAGTCCCAAGCCAAATCCGGCGAAGGCCGACATGGCCTGGACGATCTCGCGGTTGGGATCGATGACCAGGAAGACCGCCGGGACCGCCAGGGCAAGCAGGATCTGGGGTGCGATTCCGAGCGAAGCGAGCCAACCCTCCACCCCGGACCGGGTGCTCAGGTACAACGCTAGAATCAGCGCTCCAATCGCCCATCCTCCAAGCACATCGGTCGGAAAATGGACCCCCAAATAGATTCGCGAAAATCCGATCAGGAACATGAGCGCAATTGCCCCCGCCCAGGCCCAACTGCTGCGCAGCCAGTGGGCGGGGAGTCCCCAGAAGACAACCGCGTTCTGTGCGTGTCCGCTGGGGAGACCGTACCCTCCCGCATCGTCGAGGCAGATCTCCGGCCGAATGTCGCAGGGCCGCGGTTGCATCAGGACATCCTTGATAGCGACATTGAGGGTAGCCGAGAGCAGAACTAAGATTCCCAGCCGGGCCCCAACCCCATAGTCCACACACCAGATGATCGCTGGCGCCAATAGCAGATAGAACTCCGCGTTGCCCATAAAGGTAAATGCCGAGAACAGCGCGTCGAGCGCCGGTGTGCGAGCGGTTTGAATAGCCTCGATTAAATCCAGACCGAACTCAAGCATGGTTTCCATAGGTCACATTCATCATCTATTGCTGCCCTTGGCAGCTCTATTCCAGCCTCGAAAGCTGGGCCTGAATGAATTGGTAAGTCCTCTCCGCTACCCGTTCCCACTCGCTGTCCACGGTGAGGGCGTGTCCCGAATTGTCAACCATCAGCAGTTCTTTGTCCGTGGACCCGACCCGGTCGTAAACGAACCGTGCGCTCTCGGGACGGATGTTCCGATCCAGCCTGCTGTGCACGATCAGCAATGGGCTGACGATCCGCGGCAGCAGCCGTTTCACCTCCCGGATGAGCTTTCCGGTCTCGTGGACGCCGAAGGTCGGGTATCGGTCGTAGCTCCAGATCCGGCTGCTGGCCTGCGGGTCAGTGAAGTGCGCTTTCCGCTTGGGGAACATCGCGATGAGGTATTTGCCCAGCGGCGCGAGGTGGGCCAGCCGGTTGGCCACAATCAATGCCGGCGAGTACACGACCACGCCCGGAAGGCTTGGATGGTTGCCTGCCAAATACAGCGCGAGCAAGGCGCCCATCGACAACCCGACGACGAAGACCGTCTTACATTGGTCGCTCAGCTCGGCGAGCGCCTGCTCCGCGCTTCGGGTCCAGTCGGTCCAGGCCACCCGGTTCAGATCCGCTGGGACAGTCCCATGCCCGGGCAGCAAGGGGGCCGATATTCTTAGTCCGCGCCCGTTCAAGTATTCTGCGATCAAGCGCATCTCGGCCGGCGATCCGGTATAGCCATGGATCATGAGCACCCCCACCGGCCCACCCTCCAGCTTGAACCCGGCCGGACTCGGTCGCGGCTGCATCCCCGATCAGGCTTGCCGGTTCGGCTTCAATATCCGAGCTTGGGGTCGTATCGGTTGAGCAACTCCTCGTTCGCCAGATAACGCCGAAGGTTTTCAGCGAAGAGCTCGGCGGCTCGCTCCAGATAGAGCCCGGAGGTGCCCGCTACGTGTGGGGAAAGGATGAGGTTCGGAAGCTCCCAAAGCGGGCTGCTCTGCGGCAGCGGCTCCACCGGAAAGACGTCCAGCGCGGCCCCTGCGATCCAACTGTTCCCCAGGGCCTCGACCAGTGCGCCATGATCCACGACCCCACCCCGGGAGACGTCTATCAAATAGGCGGTGGGTTTCATCCGCCGCAGCACCTGTTCACCGACCAGGCCCCGGGTCTCCGGAGTCAGTGGGACCGTGATGACCAGGAAGTCGCATTCCGATGCCATCGAAGCCAATGCTTGAGGTGGGTAGATGCGGGTTGGCAGCTCGGCCTGCGGGTCACCCAACCCCTCCAGCTGGTAACCCTGCTGCTCGAGGACCTTGAGATCCCGCTTGGTCACCAACACCTTGGCCCCAAATGCCACGCACAGCCGGGCGATCTCCCTCCCGATGCTGCCATAGCCCACGATCCCAACCGTGTTCCCCCGCAGCTCCAGCGGGCGAAAGCGGGTGAAGCGGTCCTCCGCCCAACTCTTGTTTCTCCGATGCTCAATCATTTCGGGAAGATGATGACCGGCGGCCATCATCATGGTCAAGGCGAATTCGGCCATCTGGGGGACCGCCGCTCCGCTCAAGGTGGTGACCATCACTTCCGAGCGCAGCAAGCTGTGCTCGACAAATGGATCGATCCCCGACCAGTGAAACTGAATCCAGCGCAGGTTCGGAACTTGCTCTGGCTCCGGCAGCGCTCGGCGGGTGTACAGGATCTCCACCTCGGCGAGCTGCTCTTCCGGGATCTCGGAGGCTTCGCCGGTGGGGTGCAGCCTGATTTTCAACTGCGGCGAAACCGACCGCAGCCGATCGAGCAGCCGATCGGGCAGATCAACCGTGATAATCACCGGGATCTCCGCCATGGTCGCCATTGTACTGTAAGGGCTCGGCTATACTTGGTCCCCGTGGTCACTTCTATCGACGAACTGCGAGTCCAGCTGCGCGAGCAACTCTATTTGGCCGACCGCGGCCTGGCCACTGCCATCTTCCTCGCCCTCAAGCTCCCGCGCCCGCTGTTCCTGGAAGGGGAGGCCGGGGTCGGCAAGACCGAGGTTGCCAAGGCCCTGGCTGGAATGCTCAAGACCAAGCTGATCCGTCTGCAGTGCTACGAAGGACTCGATGTGCACCAAGCCGTCTACGAGTGGAATTACTCCCGCCAGATCCTGCACATCCGGATGCTCGAGGCGGGTGGCGAACGACCCCAGGAGCAGGACCTGTTCGGGCCGCAGTTTCTGCTGCGCCGACCACTGCTGCAGGCGATCGAGTGGGCGGGTGAGCGGCCGCCGGTCTTGCTGATCGACGAACTCGACCGCAGCGATGAGGAGTTCGAGGCTTACCTGCTGGAGATCCTGTCCGATTTCCAAGTCACTATCCCGGAGATCGGCACCCTGCGGGCCCGGCAGCCGCCCGTTGTGGTGTTGACTTCCAACCGTACCCGGGAAGTGCATGACGCGCTGAAGCGCCGCTGCCTCTATCATTGGATCGACTTCCCAAGCTTCGAACGGGAACTGGAGATCCTGACTCTCAAACTGCCGCAGCTGCCGCAGAAACTGAGCCGTCAGGTCACGGCCTTCGTCCAGGAGTTGCGCCAGGCCGACTTGTACAAGACCCCGGGGGTGGCCGAGACCCTGGATTGGGCTGAAGCCCTGTGGGCGCTGGATCGTGAGCAGCTGGATCCAGAAGTGGTCAACGACACTCTGGGCGCGCTGCTGAAAGTCCAAGACGATTTGCTGAGAATCCAAGGGCCGGAGGCTGACCAGCTGGTGGCCAAGATCACGGTCGAGATTTAGACCCGCTCCGTTTCACGGTACCCCCCCCGTTCAATTGACATAAACACACCCCTCGCCGCAGCCGGTTCGCGCTTTGTTTGCTTTGAGCCGCACGGCGGCCCTTGGGGGCCGGCCTGGCTGCGCCGCTTTGGCGTGATTCCGGAGCGCGCCCCCAAGCCCCGTTCGGGGTTATCCCTGTGAGATAGAACGGATTGGGCGAGAGCATTCCCGCGGCGACCTGGATGGGGGCTTTCCTTGTATCTGAGCTCATGATTCAGCCCGCGGGCGACAGGCGGCGGCCTCCGGAGGTTTATCGGAGGCTTTTTTGTTGCCAGCTTTATAGCTGGAAGGAATGGAGGTGAGCGGGTCGGAGCAGAGCCAGTGAATTCACCGTTGAAGTGACCTAATCTCATTTGGAGGAAAAATGGCTACAGATAGAAAAGTGATGGGATATCTCCCCAATGACATGCCCCCGCCAGTTCAGCTGGTGCTGCTTGGCTTCCAGCATGTGTTGACCATGTTCCCGGCCACGGTCTTCGTGGCCGCGTTTACCGGGTTCCATGTCGGCACCGTGCTGTTGGCCTCCGGCGTGTCCACAATCGTCGCGTTGCTCTTGTCGCGGCGTGGCATCGGCAAGTTTATTCCCCTCTTTTACGGCTCAAGCTTCAGCTACATCGCGGCCTATCTGGGAATCGTTCAGCAGATGACCGGCGAGCTTCCCGCCTTCGGGGTGCCGGTAGCCGACAACGTGCTCAGCACCATGCAGGCTGGCATCGTGGTCACCGGTGTCCTGAACATCATCGTGGGGTTCATCGTTCGGGCCGTAGGCAAAGCCAACGTTGACAAAGTGCTCCCGCCGGTGGTGACCGGTTCGGTGGCGGCCATCATCGGATTCGGGTTGGCCTTCGCTGCCCTCGGGCTTGCCAACGCCAACTGGTCCGTCGCGTTCCTGACCCTGATCGTGACCATCCTCTTCTCGGTGTATCTGCAGAATCGCGGCTTCATCGGCATGCTTCCGATCCTGCTGGGCGGGATTGCTGGATACATCCTCTCAGCCGTGATCAACCCGGGATCGGTGAGCCTCGCCGCAGTCGGCGCCGCACCGCTGTTCGGACTTCCACATATCACCTTCCCAAGCTTCACCGGGAGTCTGGTAGGCACGGCCATCGTGAGCATTGCGATCATGGCAATCGCCACGATCCCGGAGTCGACCGCCCACCTGTACCAGATCAGCCTCTACGTTGACCGCTTTGCAGACGAGGTCAAGCAGCCGAAATACAAGCTCGACCAGAACATCGGCTTCAATCTGGTGCTGGACGGCATCGGGGACTTCATCAACGGGTTGTTCGGCGCTACCGCCGGAACAAACTACGGCGAGAACAACTCCCTGATGGCGATTACCCGCAACTACTCCGGCCCGGCCATCGTGGCCGCCGGGGTGATCTCCATCCTGCTGGGTTTCGTCGGCAAGCTGCAAGCCCTGGTCGCGAGTGTTCCGCTCGCTGTGACCGGCGGTTTGGCGATCTACCTGTTTGGCGTAATCGGTATGCAGGGGATCGCGCTGATGCAGGAGCACAAGGTCAGCATGTTCAATCCCAGGAACCTGGCCGTCGGCGCCACAATCATGGTACTCGGAATTGGGGGGAACATCGGTTTCCCGGGCGGGTTTATCCCCGTCACGGTTCCGAACCTCTTCCCCAGCGGTTTGCCGGCCATCGCCACGGCCGCGGTGCTGGGCATCCTATTGAACCTGATCTTCCTGGTCTTCGCTCCGCCGGAGCAAGCACCAGCCATGGAGATGGGAACCGCCTCAGACTAGACTGGGCTCTACTGCTACAATCTGCTAGTCAACAACCAACGGGGAGGGCTTGCGCCCTCCCCGTTCGCGCGGCTTACACTCCCCTTACAGAAGGCCCCCCAAGCCAGACAGGCATGCAATAATCGCATCCGGACCTGATGAGCGACACTGGTCGCAGCCGGAAAGGATGCAGCAATGACGATCTTTGATCTCCTCGGTTACGCCTTCATAGCCCTCCTAGTGGGGGGACACCTGTGGGGGCTGGTGGATCTCTTTGTAAGAATTCAAAAGCAACCGCGCCGACCGATCAATCTGCTGCGGCTGAGTCCATATCCCTTTGTTCCCGATGAGGAGCCGCTCCCGCAAGCCCGCGAAGGTGAAAGCGCTGGCGGAACCGGCGGACTGCGGCTCAGCCCGGTTCCGGTTGAGACCAGGAACCAGGCCCTGCGCTAAGCTCCATACCCCTTCGAGATACGTGAAGAGCGGCCGCTTCGACGGCCGCTCTTGTTTTTCCTGGAACCGCTAACCGGATCCTCGGCTCGCCCGCGCGATGGGCTGCTTCGCTTCCTCGCTGGCCACGAGCTCCCTACGGGCCGCTACAAATCCGGCCAGCGTATCGGCTCCGGAAGTGTGGCCCCGCCGAACAAGCACCCTCGCCACCTCATCGATTGGGCGGCCAGCCAGAATGGCATCAAACAAGGTGTGCCACTCATTGCCGGCTTCGCCTCGGGCCGCGGCCCGCAGCCAGGCGAGCGAGATCGCGTTGGTGCGCGGTGCGGCGGCCTCGACCACTGCACTTCCTAGATTAGGCACCCGAACCATTTCGCCCGCGGCCCACAGTGCGTGGATCGCGCCGAGCATGAAATCGTCGCCTGCCGGAGTAACGCCGCCCCCCAGCCCGGCCAACTTCGCGGCTGCTCCCTGAATCTGGCCTTTATCGGATTGCACCAGGCCACTCAGCAATTGCTGCGCCAGACCCGCGATCGTGTGCAACAGTGCAGATCCCAAGTCTTCGCGGGACCCACTTTCGGACCACAAAGCGCGAGCCGCGCGGTCTGCCAGCGGCGCCAGGCTGCCAGCCGGCGCGTGCTGCTGCAGCAGCTGGTCCAGACGGTCGAGATGCTCAGACGTGAGCGCGCTGCCTAAGCGGTCCCAGTCTGGGGAGGGCTGCCATGTCTCCAAATCCGAGAGCCGTACTTCCAGTAGGCCCACTTCTATCGCATCGGCCCTCAATCGCACGGGCGAATCGACCCTCAGCCGGCCAGCGAACCCGCCGGCGGGCCAGCGATTTCCCTGGATCGGCTGAACGACCAATGCGAATGGCCCGGGTCCGACCGCGGGAAGCACTAGCGAGAACAACTCTCCCCGCCGATCGATGAGGTTGAGCGATTGCCGGTACAGGCTGTGGATCCTAGGACGCCGGGCCTGAGCAAGCCATTCAACCGCATGCGGCGCCACCAGGGTTCCCTTCAGCACAGTCCGATCCGCCGCATCAATCATCTCCTGGTGGCCGCCTCAATCGGCGCGTTCATCGATCAACCGTCCGTTGCGAATCACCACCCGCGGTGCTCGGTGAAATCGAAGCGCCTCCAGCACATTTGAACCCTCGAGCACGACCAGATTGGCCGGCGCACCGACTTCGAGACGATGGTCGTGGATTCCCATCGCTCGGGCCGCCTCGACGGTCACCATGTCGTAGAGCGTTTCCATATCCTCCCGACTGGTCATCCACAAGAGGTGCGAGGCCAGGAAGGCCACCTCCAGCATGTTGTTCTGACCGTACGGGTAATAAGCATCGGTGATGTCATCTTGTCCCAGGCAGACCCGCACCCCCTCTTCCCTCAGCTCCCGCACCCGGGCGTGCAGTGGACCGGTGTGGGGATCCGAGACCACCCCGATCTCGGACTGCCTCAGCAGGGCAGCAAGTTTCTGGAAGTACGGCTTGGGGTAGAGCGCCATCGCCCGGGCGTGGTGTGCCAGCACCCGGCCTTGCCAGCCGACCTCGATCGTTTTCAGCGCCAGCATCTCGAGGGTGCGCAGGCCGGGATCCCCGGCGTCATCGACCAACATGGAAATGCCCGCATCATGCTCGACTGCGATCTCAACCATTTGATCGATGTGGCGCTGGGCGTCGGCGTCGGAATACTCAATCCACGGGATCCCCCCCACCAGGTCGGCACCCATGGCCATGGCCTCCCGGATGAGATCGGCCGTCCCGGGTTCCCGGATCACGCCATCTTGGGGGAAGGCCACGACCTGGAGCTCGACAACCCCGCTAAATTCCTCGCGGGCCTGCAGCAGCGCAGCAACTCCTTCCAACTTCGACTTGTTGTCCACGTCGGCGAAGGCCCGGATGTGAGTATTGCCGTTTCTGGCGGCCCAGCGCAATGCTCGGCGTACGTTGTCGATGATCCAGCCCCGGTCGTAGGTTTCTTTTACCTTGGCAGCCCGCTCGATGGCGTTCATGGCCTTGCCCATCGACTCTCCGTGGTAGTCCTGCATCGCCTGGTCGTCCAGCATCGCCAGCGTGAAGACTTTGTCCAGATGCAGGTGGGGATTGGCGAACGATTCGGTGACCAAGCTGCCGTTGGCCTCCACGATCGCCTCGTTCTCCCCCGACAGGGAAGGCTCGATCGCTTGAATCCGCCCCTCGCGAATTCCGATGTCGAAGCTGTTTTCCCCACGGCCGCGCAGGCGGCCGCCCA
>CAYHSI010000025.1:0-15183 GCA_964359225.1 uncultured Anaerolineaceae bacterium | reverse complement strand
ATCTCGACGGGCTCCTGGAACTCGAATCGGGGGGCGGACTGTTCCGCCACGCGCTGGGTTACCAGAATCTGACCTGGCTGAGCGGTCATCATTAGGCGGGCGGCAACATTGGCCTCGGTGCCCTGCACCGCATAAGTGGTTCGGGTCGTTCCCCCGCTATTGCCGGCCCGCATGTTCCCCTGACTGATCCCAATCTGTATCCCCTGAACGAATCGCAAATCAGGTGGCGGGTCGCTCAGTTCTAGCGCGGCACTCACGGCTCGCTGGGCGTCGTCTTCGTGGGCCAGCGGGGCGCCAAAGGAAGCGTAGACGTAGCTGCCCTTGTCGCCGATGGTCAATTGCAGCACGTACGCTTCGTAGCGGGCAAGGACGCGCTGCACCCAGCGAATGAAGCTGTCGAGCCACTCGCCGGCTCGATCGTCATTGTCGTAGTCGATGCCTTCAAAGCGCAGAAAGAGCGCCGTTGCGAGGCGAAGCTCGGCGATGAACTCGACCTGACCACCCTCCATCCGTTGCTGCAATGGCGGAAGCAACCATCGGCGCATCTCGCCCTCGGGCAGCGAATCGGCGATGAGAGCCGGCCACGGGCGTGGCGAGGCCGGGGTCGAGAGGCCGGCGACGACACCGAATCGCGCGCCGCCCACCCCAGCCACTTCACTTGCCAGCTGTATCCGGTCCCCCAGGGCGGCGAGAGTCGCCGGCGTGAGAAGTACCTGGCCTTGCTGCGCCAGCCCCTCGGCGGCCGCCAGCTCGTCCATCAGTGAGCCGGCCAACACGTCGATTAGCTGGATGTCGGGGTCGCCCACCAGGAAACGCCGCGTGGCGCCGATGGCCACCGCGGCTTTCATTCCCAAAGATCGACGCTGGCCGGTGGGGGTGACAACCGAGGCGTAGGGCTCGAGGGCTTTTTGCATCGCCCCACCGCAAGTGGTCGCCCGTAGGCCGTCGTCGCCATCAAACCAGCAGGTAATGGCGTCGCCGCTGAATCCGACCACGCTGCCCCCGTAGCGGTCGGATTCGCTTATCAGCGCGTCGAGCGCCGGGTTGAGAACCCGGGTGAGTTCCTCAGCACCACGCTGTGGTCCAAGTTCCAGTGAGAGTGCCTCAGCGAGGGGTGTAAAACCTGAGATGTCGGCAAACAGCGCCGCCCCCCGGGTACGATCGGGAAGCGCAACCCCCTGGGCGAGGGCGTGGCGACGGTCGGCTGGGATATTGGCGCTTAGGGTTTCAAACAGGGTGCGCATGGACCTTCACCTACGAGGGTTCGGCGCTGTCGGCCTCGGCAGGCCCAAGTCTATTACAGTCCCCGCCTCCGTCGACACCCAATCTCTGTGACCTACGAAGACGCACGCCAGCGGCGCGGATCTTCTATCCATGATCGCAAATTCCCCTGCGCTCCCACGGCGTAAAGAAGGGGGCGCGTTAGAAGTTTGTTTGAACCACGGACGACCACTCTCATCTCGGAGAGCCGAAAATGAGTACGTTTGCCGGATCGCCCTCAACGTCCAGGGGGACCTTAGGCAAGGGTACATGGGTTGCTCCCCAGCCGAATTCGGTGATCAACACCGTGGGTCGCTCGAGTCCGAGGCTGTCCGTTATGTCGTGGAGCCGCTGGAATCGCCCGACTAGTGCTGGCTACTGGCAAAGCCCGTGCTTTAAACTATCGTCATCGTAGCTGTACTTGTGCAGAGCGATTGCGATGCGACCCGGATTTGCAACTGCGAATGGGAGAAACTTCTGCCTCCGTGGCGGCCGCTCAGATCGCAAACACCCCCGGGAAGATCCGCTTGCTTGGTGGCCGCCGCTTCACCGGGGTGAATCCAGGCACCGTCACGGGGAGGGTAGCGGAGGGGGAGGTGGCAGGGTTGGCGTAGGGGACGGACCGGCGATGAAGCTGATGGACACATCGTCGATCGCGGCCTCGACCAGGCTCGGACTGCCGGCGTCGGCCGCCTCGATCAGCAGGTAGACCACCTGCCCGGTGAAGCTGTTCAGGCTGGTGGTGAAAGCCGCCCAGGCGGCTGCGTCTACATCTGCGGAACCGAGTTCTTCGAAGACCGTGGCGCTGCCCGACTGGCCGATCACCCGCACCCGCAGGAAGTCGGCTGTGCTGGCGTTGTTGAGGTGAGCCAGATAGTAGAAGAACGACAGCTGGATCTCAACATTGGAAGGCAGCGCGATATCCGGCGAGCGGATCGAGGTGACGCCGTTATCGATGTCGTGGGTGCCCACGCTCGATCCGGCCAGCGGTCCGGCGACCAGGTCATTCGACCCGCTCACCGTGCTGCCAAGCTGCATCGGCCCGCCGTAATCCGTTCCCTGCGGATCGGCGCGCTCCCATAGACCGGTGGTGGCGGTGTTGCTGTCATTGGGATTCCGCGTCCAACCGCGTTCAGTTTCAAAGTCGTCGAAGAAGACCAGCCCCGGCGCAGGGGTGTCGGTGAGGGTAGGGGTCGGCGTCCATGTCGGTGTCCACGTGGGCGCCTGGGTCGCCGTATTCGACGGTGTTGGCGTTCTCGTGAGCGTCGGTGTGGGTGTGAGAGACGGTGTTGGCGTGCTCGTGGGCGTTGGTGTGGGGGTAGGACCGCCGATGAAACTTATCGACACATCGTCGATCGCAGCCTCGACCAGGCTCGGACTGCCGGCGTCGGCCGCTTCGATTAGCAGATAGACCGTCTGACCACTGAAGCTGTTGAGGCTGGTGCTGAACTGCGCCCACGCTGCGATGTCGACATCTGCCGACCCCAGTTCTTCGAGGCCGAGAACGCCGCCGCCCGGGCCGACCACGCTGATGCGCAGGAAGTCGTCGGAACTGGCGTTGTTGAGGTGGGCCAGATAGTAGAAGAACGACAACTGGATCTCAACATTGGATGGCAGCGCAATGTCCGGCGAGCGGATCGAGGTGACGCCGTTATCGATGTCGTGGGCGCCCACGTTCGATCCAGCCAGCGGTCCGGTGACCAGGTCATTCGACCCGCTCACCGTGCTGCCAAGCTGCATCGGCCCGGTATAGCTCGTTCCCTGCGGATCGGCGCGCTCCCACAGACCGGTAGTGGCGGTGTCGCTGCCATTCGGGTCTCGGGTCCAACCCCGATTAGTTTCGAAATCATCAAAGAAGATCACGCCCGGCTCCGGGGTGTCCGTTGGAGGCCGGGGAGTTGAGGTATTGGTCGGGGTCGATGAGGGCGTCAGGGACGGCGTAAGCGTGCTGGTCGGGCGCGGCGTGCTGGTCGGGGTCATGGGGGTATTGGTAGGCGTAATAGTCACGGGAGGGTTGGTGGCGGTGGGAGTCAGCGGGGTATTGGTGGCCGTGGCCGACCCGGGTGTCGGGCTTGCGGTGACCGGGGTCGGCGTTGGGGTGCCCGGAGTTGGCGTTGGAGGTGCGACTGCGGCAGAAACGGCTGCGAAGCAGTCGATCCGGCCATAACCGTAGGCCGTGTCCGGGCCAGCGCTTCCAAGGTCGATCGACGTAGTGGTAAGCAGGTTCTCCAGCTGGGTAATGTCCAATCCGCCAGATGCTGAGCGGATTAACGCCACACAGCCGGCGGTGTGAGGGCTGCTCATCGAGGTGCCGCTGATCGTGTTGTAGGCGCCGTTATTCCAGGCCGATCGAATGCTGACGCCGGGTGCGCTAACATCGGGCTTGGTCTCGCTTGTGAGCGATGATGGCCCGCGGCTGCTGAAGGAAGCGATCGTGTCAGCGTTGTTGGTGGCGCCGGAGGCAAAGCTCTCGGGGTAGTCGCCGGGCGACCCGATGCTACCGGTGCCGGGTCCAGCGTTCCCCGCCGCAAAGGCAGGGAAAATATCCGCCGCCCGCCAAGCTTCGACGGACCCCCGGTACCAGGTGTCGCCGCTGCCCCCGCCCCATGAGTTATTGACCACGTGGGGCCGCATGCTGGGGTCGCCTTGAGCGGGCGAGCCGCTGATTGGATAGGGTGCCAGGATCCATTCCGCCGAGGCCAGCAGGTCGGTGGAGCTGCAGCTGCTCGAGGCGCAGCCTTTAGCTGCGATCCATGTGGCCAGCGGCGCAACGCCGATCTGATTCGCGCCGTCGTCGCCGGCTATGGTGCCCATGGTGTGGGTGCCATGACCGTTGTTGTCGAACGGGGAGCCGCTGCCCTGTGGATCGAACCAGTTGTAGTCGTGGCTCCCAGTTGAGGTCCCTCGATAGTTGTTCTGCAGCGCGCTGTGCGTGTACAGCACACCTGTGTCGATGTTAGCCACCACGATCCCTTGACCACGGACCCCGAAGCTGGTCCAGACTTGATCTGCGCCGATTTTGCCCACTCCCCATTCGACCGCCTCGGTGCCGATCGGTTCGTCGTCGATCGGGTCCGGGATGGTGTAGGTGTGGATGGATTCGATGAACGTCACTTCCGGACGAGCTGCCAAGGCGTCAAGCGTGGAAACGTCGCCGGTGACCGCGACTGCATTGACGATGTAGTAAGGCCGGAAGTCCACGACCTGGCCGTGCGCCTTGCGCGCTTCGAGCGCGCTCAGCAAGCCTGCCTGATCGGTCTGAGCTGCCTGCAGCAGCGCCTGAAATACGAACTCGCCACGCTCGGCCCAATCGTCGATCTCGTATGCCTGGCTGAGATCCGCCTGCTCGGACAGGTAAATCAGAAAGGTGGCCCGCTGATCAGGCTCGCTTTGGATTCGGCTCCGGAGGCCGGGTTCAACCTTGTCCTCCGGGGTGGGGGGCGGCGGTGTGGGGGTGGACGGAGGTGTGGAGCTCTCGGCCTGGGAAAGTGGGTGTTCCTGGTAGGCTGATCCGGATGACGCAGGCATGATGACTGCGACCAGCAGGATGAGACTCAGCCCGGCGCCGAAAAGTTGACGTTGCAGAACACACATCGCTATGCTTCTCCGAACGCTAGATCGAGTTTGGTTGTTTGACCCCGGAAGCATGCGACCACCAGCGCAGTGGCCCATGCGGAAGAGTGGTGATCAACTAGAGATGTGCTTGCGTGCCTGTCGAATTGCTCTCGCACCCCCGGAGCACATCTACCGCTTCATGAAACTTCGTCGCATTCTGCGGCAGAAGCAATCTTCCCATCTGCTAAGCATTTCGTCAATCCTTAGTTCAAGTGAGGCACCGGAATCCCGTGCCAGGTCCGAATTCGGATCGGCTTCGCCACCAGCGCCGCCACGAATGATCCGCGGGATTCCGATTGGCCGGTGAGCCGATAGGGCCGCCAACTCCCTCAACACGGCGGAGAGAACGGCAAAGCCCCTGAGCGGCGGCTGGCCTTTGCGACTTAATCCCGGCTCAACTTCGTGAGCACGTGATCTCTGGGTTCTGGGTCTACAATCAAAGGGGCGGGGGAGAATTTTTAGGTCCGTGATCATACGTCACGCCTGTCTGCCAATTCCAGCACTTCCCCGACCCGGCGATTATATCGTTCTGGGAAACCCGATGACAACCCGGGGCGCGTTAGATCTGTATAGGATCCAAACGCCCCAATCGCGTACCATACTGCTGGCGGACGTATCGGAGTAAGATCTTGCAATTCACTGAGCCTCACTGAGTCCCCGGCCCAAATGACACAAATCCGAGTAGATGCCGAAAAGCTGCGCCAAAAGGCCGAAGAATTGAACGCGGCTGCCGAACACCTGCATAGTCTTGCGGAGCAAGTCTCCGGTGCCGCGGAAATTGCGCCGAGCTACGATGGTCAATTCGGACCTCGAGTCCAGGCGATGGGAGTCGAGGCAAGGGCCCTCCTCGCTTCGAAGGCAGATCGGCTAGCGACAATGAGCGCCGACTTGCGTGCCCGGGCGGAGGCCTTCGAGACGGCGGACCGTGAATGGCAGGCTGCGATGGCGGCGATCTCCACGCGCACCTGGCCATCCTTAAGTCAAGTCCAGTGGGGCACCTCAGGTCAGGAACCCCCCTGGTGGCTGGTCGAGCTGATTATCGGGATGTTCCCCTTCGGCGATGCGTACGACATCCTGAAGGAGCTCTTCCGGCTCATTACCCAAGGCGAAACCGATGAGCTGATCCTGATCCTCGCAATCGTCGGATTGGGCGCAGACATCGGCTGGGCCGATCTCTTGGCACCAGATCCTGCCGACGCGGCCAATGCTGGGCTTGCCCTCCTCAAAGGGCTGGTAAGGCAAATCCCTGCCGGGCCGGCCCGAGATGCTCTCCAGGAATCCTTCCTGCGTGTACTAAGAAATGTGGACGAAGCGCCGGAGTTCTTCGGGGCAATGCACCAACTGTTCAAGAACGAGGAGATCCTTACCGTGCTCAGGGAGAACCCTCGCGCCCTCGCCGCGGTCCTGGATGCCGGGCCGGAGGCGATGGAGTTGCTTGCCAAGAATAACGAGTTCGCGCTGGAACTTCTCAAGCACGGAGACGATGCGGCACCATTCCTGAAGAACGCGGAGGCACTTGAGCTTTTGGTCGACCAGGGCCCCGAAGCCCTCGAGAAGCTCGTGCAGTACGGCGACGAGGGAGCTGATCTAATTGCTCGTTACAAAGATGACATGGTTGAGTTCCTCGCCCGCACTCCCGACGAGGCAGGGGATCTGGCCGTGCGGACGACGGAAGCGATAGGGGGCGCGGAGCGGCTTGCGGAGGTCGGTATGGGCACAGACGAAGCAAGCGAATTAGTGAACAAGATCGCCACTAATATGACTCAAGGTTCTGGGGAGCGAGTAGTCCTGGGGGAATGGGGCGAAGGCGGTGCAGGCTATGTCGGTGACGCACTTGCGAAAGGCGGGATCTATTTCGAAACACCTGAAGCGCTCTACGAGGCCTTGGGCAGAAACCGGGGCTTAGCTTGGCTTGCCAATGAGCAGTTCCTCAGGAACCAGCTTGAGTCAGGTGTTCAGCGGATTGATTTTGTAGGTGATTACCACAGGACGCTTACCGAAGCAGTGGGCAGCTTCCGGTGGCAGGAACTCAAATTCCTCCAAGAGACAGCCAAGAAGTATGGATATGAGCTGGTCGGAAACAGCTGGATCAAGGCCAGATGAGACTACTGAGAGCAATGAATTCGCTTCGCGAGCAACCCAGGTTCAAGAGTATTACTCGGGGTCTCGCCATCCTTTCAAGAGCTCGAACCTTGAGTTACCACGAAGGAGGCAATCATGAAGGGTGTTGAGAAGTCGAGCGAGTATTCGGAATTCGAGCGGGTTATCACGGAGCATTTCGGCTACTTGTTTGAGAGATACGCATTCGAAGTAACCTACAGAAGTGAGGCGTCCAGCGCCCACAATCTGGTCGTGTTGGGGTCGGCAAGATGTCAGCTGAAGTTCATCTCCGAGTTTGGGACTGTCGAGGTCCTCGCTGGACCGATCGATGCCAAACCGGGATGGGATAACGGGCGATCCAGCATAGCGAATTGGTATGCATTATGGAAAGTTATCGACTTTGTGCACGGCCGCCCCAATAGGTCCATGAGCGAACTTGAGGAACTCCACAGGTTATTGTGGGATAAAACGACCGAAGGTGTGGTCAAGTTCTACGCAGATCTTCTTCGCCCGGACTGCGATGCGGTCTGCGAACTCTTCCAAGAGCGAGAGGGTCAAGCAAAGCGCAGCGCGCTGACGGATTACTTTTCGCCCACGAGCCACATATAGCTCCGGCTCGAGCTTGGCCGTCCGCGATGTCATTGGACCGAGCAGAAGTGGATTGCAGAGCTCAGTCCGTGGACCGATCTCCGGCGAGCGGTATTAGTTACCGCCTGGTAGCAAAGCGCGATTCATCCCCATCGGCATACTCTTGGACGCGTTCGGCAAAAGGAGACAGTTTCGATGATCCTTCTGCCGCTTTCTTCATTTGGGCGTCCACCTGGGGATTGAAGCGGATCTCCGTGGTGGTAGCTGTGTAGCCCGGCTGGAAGACGACGTTCAATAGCTGCTCAAACGTACCGGCCTTGAGATGCCAGACCCGGCTGAGAACCACGCTTTCGTAAATCTTGATGTTTTCCAGAGTCTTGTTCAGCACGTCTGCGAGCTCGTCCCAGCGGGCTTCCGCCCACAGCCGCGAAACCACGTCTCGCATGGCGATCGTGATGACTTTCAACTCCTCATCCGGCAGACGCTGGCCGCGGCGGCGTCTCTTCAGTCTCTTGTGCAGACTCTGGATCTGTTGAGCGCGCCGCTCTAGCCGCACGACCCTCGCCGCATAAGTACCCGCCATCGCCAAATCTCTCTCGAGTGACCGAATTGCCCGGATGAGTTCCTCGGGACGACTATTCTGGGCTTGTGACTGCTCAATATCCTGAATCCTTGCCTGCCATCCGTTGAGGACCTGCTCAAGCGACAAGACCGCGGATCCCTTTGTGGGGGCGTCCTGACGGCGAACCTGCAACCGCTTGAGGTGACCCTTCGCTCCTTCGAGAGCAACCTCGGCGGACTTAAGCGGGCGCAGCATAGCATCCTGCACTTCCTGCTGCTGGCTCTCGAACTCCTTTGCCGATTCTAGCTGGTCGTATATCTTGGTCCGCTCTGGTATTTTCTCAATGACGCCGCGCAACCTGGCCTGTCTCCTGGTTAGAGAACGCCACTCCAAGAGCAGAATGCTTAGCCTCCGATTCGTTCGCACTCGAAACGGCGGGATCCTTCGGGGGCCCGCATAGGTCACGACGAACACCGCGGCCAGAATCTGCCAAATTGCCCAATAGAGCCATAGATCGACCTGCCACCAAACATCCTTGGGTGGTATGCGAAACGCCTTCTTGTGTTGCTGGAACCACTCCTCCTTGGATACCGGCCTTCCGAAGGTCTCCGCGATCAGATCAGAATGGAACGCGGTGAGGGCACCGTGGTTGCGATCCGCGTTTCGGATTAGGTCCCTTGGCTTGTGGAGGAAGAGTTGAGTCTCCAGCCACATCCGTCCGGCGGCTTCGGTCAGTTCCTGTTCTCTTCCCTCGGCCAACTTGGTGAGTCGGAGGATCTCCTTCTGCAGCTGAAGCCGCTCACCTGGCACGGCCGCGAGCGACAAGCCGGCCCGCCAGGCCGCCCGAAACGGCCAGCCAAGGCTCCAGACAAACCTCCGGGTGGCTTTTCGGATTGGCGGGTACATCAGGGTTGGATAGCTGAGTACCAACCCTATCGAGATTATGAGGATGATCGCAGCCTTCGTCGGGTCGCTCAAAGTTTGTCGCTAGCGCTCAATCGATTATGCGGGAATCGGCCCCCCGATTTCAAGTAGGCCAATCGGCCACCGAGCTCACAGGTCAGGTGTTTTGAAGGCCAATTCTTCGTGGCAGTGCCCGCAGCCGACCTCGGGGACCTCGACCGGTCCGGGGGTCCTGCGACAGGAGGCGGTGACCTCGACCCCCCGGCCGACTAGCCCCAGCAGTCCCGGTCGCACCCGGGCCTCGAGCACCAGGTTCGGGCAGGCGTTGGCCAGCACGATTCGGGGAACCCGGCACTTGCCACACAGGTCTGGCGCCCAGTTGCCGCCTCGCGGGGTCTGGTCGATCAGTCGGCATTCCTGCCGGTTCCGCCCTCGATGGAAGTCCTCGAAGTAGTGGGGGCACTCGCTCCCGGCCGGGGTGCGCATAGCCGAGCGCGCTCAGGCCCGAGTGATGTACGCGCCGGTGCGGGTGTCCACCCGGATGGTGTCGCCTGCGGACACGAACAGCGGGACCTGCACCTTGAAACCGGTCTCGGTCGTGATGGTCTTGTTGGTGCCGGTCGCCGTGTCGCCTTTCACCGCCGCCTCGGCTTCAGTCACCTTGAGCTCGACCGCGGTAGGGAGCTCGATCTCGAGTGGTTCTTGATCGTGGAAGATCAACTTGACCTCCAACCCTTCGGTCAAGTAGGGGACAGAATCTCCGAGCGCCGATGCGTTCAAGGTCGGCTGCTCGTAGGTATCGGTGTCCATGAAGGTGAACAGGTCGTCCTGGCGGTACAGAAACTGAACGTTGCGATGGTCGAGGCGGACATCCTGGACCCGGTCGCTAGAAATGAAGGTCTTTTCAACAACGGCGCCGGTCCGCAGATCGCGCACTTTGGTGCGGATGGTTGCCTTGCCGCGGCCGGTCTTGTTGTGCGAGTATTCGATCACCTTGAAGAGCCGGCCATCCAGCTCGAAGGTGACGCCGTTGCGCAAATCGTTGACGTCGATCACAGTTTCCCGCGCCTTTGGGGGAACGGATTATAGCCCGAGCCAGGCCGAGGCCTGGCGGGGAAGATCGCTCAGCGGCCCGATCCGCTGTGTCGTTCGGGGAAGCGAGTCGAGGAACGCCCGCCCATAGCGCTTCGAGAGCAGACGGCGATCGAAGCAAACCGCCACACCCCGGTCCGACTTCGAGCGGATCAAGCGCCCGAACCCCTGCCGGAAGCGCAGGATGGCCTCCGGCAAGGAGTACTCCATGAATGAGTCCTCGTAGGTCTCGGCCCGAGCGGCGATAATCGGGTCGGTCGGGACGTCGAAGGGCAGGCGAGCAAAGGCAAGCACTGACAGGGCCTCACCCGGAACATCCACCCCCTCCCAAAACGAACGGGTTCCCAGCAGCACCGCCTGCTCACTCGTCTTGAAGCTCTCCAGCAAAGCATGGCGGGAGGCGCCCGCACTCTGCTCGAGCACCACGATCCCGTCGGTGGCCAGCGGCCCGCTGATGGCTTGGGCGGTCGACAGGAGCTGCTCGTTGGAGGTGAACAGCACCAACGTTCGCCCGCCGGTCGCCCGGCAAAGATCGATCAGCCCCTGTTCCAACCCGGCTTGGTAGGCCGGACGCTGGTACGGCTCCGGTATGTCGTTGATAAGGTAGAGGAGAGTGGAATTCTCGTAGTCGAACGGGGAGCCCACCGCCAGCTCGTCTGCATCCACCGCGGCCAGGCGGCGGCGCAGGTAATCGAATTCCCCGGTGGTCGTCAGCGTTGCGGAGGTGATGATCACCGCCTCCTTCTGGTACCAGAGGTGCTTTTCAATCAGCGGGCCGACCTCCAACGGTGCGGCATGCAGCGACAGCCGGGCTGGCTCTCCCTGCAGCTCGATCCAATGGATGCGCTGCGGGTCAGACTGAAAGATCAGCTCGTCCAGGCTGGCCACGATCGTCCCCAGATCGCGAACCAGAGTCCGCAATCCAACGGCGAGGTCCTCCTCCCCAGACGGCTCGAACGCCCCGCTGATCTGAGTGAGCGACTCGAGCAGGCTGGCCAGGGGGCCGCCCAGCCCCTCCCAGGCGACCTCCACATCCGTCCAGAGCGGCAGACTGCGGGTGGCCGGCAGCACTCTCTCCTGCTGACCATAGCGAGTGAGCGGTTCCCCTTCGCGGCGCCGCTCCACAAAGTCGAGCAGCCGTTGGAAGAAAGGCCGAACGAGGCCGGAGGCGGTCCGCAGCTGCTCGCTGACGGCCGTAAGCTTGGCATGCAACTGGGGAAGCTGCTCTGCCGGCAGTCGCTGTTGAGCAAGGATAGGGATCCGGGGCAGGCTGGTTCCCTCCAGTTCCTGCAGGATCCGCATCAGGTCCGCTTCCTCGACCTCGAACGCCAACCCGCGGGTGGTCGCGGCTTCCAACTGATGGCCTTCGTCCACGATTAGAAACTGATAGTCCGGGATCACTCGGTTCCCGGTGGCAATATCGGCCAGCAACAGCGCATGATTGACAATGACCACGTGGGCGCTCTCGGCCGCCAGGTGGGCCTTGTAGTACGGGCAGGTCCCGCCGGCGTAGGCGAGACAGGCCTCCAGGCCGCACTCTTCGTAGTCGGAGGACATCCGCCCCCAGATCGCCGCCTCCACCGGCCCGCGCAAGTTAATTTCGGTTACGTCGCCCGTTCCGCCGCCGTACAGCCACACCATCAGCTTGGCGAGCACCCGGGCCTCTTCCGCGGTGCGCGGTCCGTGCCGGCTGGCGGCCGCCAATCGGCGCGGGCACAGATAGTTGCGCCGGCCTTTGAGCACGGCGGCCCGATAGTCGCGCTGCAAGGCCGTGTTCAAGTCCGGAATGTCCTTATGGATGAGCTGGTCTTGCAGGTTGATCGTGTTGGTGGAGACCACTACCCGCTGCCCATTTCGGGCGGCCCATTCGAAACTTGGGATTAGATAGGCCATCGACTTTCCGGTCCCGGTTCCGGCTTCGACGAGCAGATGGCGGCCCTCCGAGAGCGCATGTCCAACCGCTTCCAGCATCCGGACCTGCTGGGTGCGGTGCTCGTAAGTGGGAAAGGCGCGTGAGAAAGCGCCGCCCGGCTCCAGCAGCCCGGCCAGCGCCTCGAGGTCCAGCGGCTCGCGAGCCTCCTTGGGCAGTAGGGCGGGCGGGCGTTCGCCGGGCAAGCTGAAAGCTGGAAACTCGAGCGGCGCAAGTTCGTCCTGGGGTATGCGCCGTTCGAGGGCGCTCTCGAACACCCACCCCGCTCCCCAATCGATATTGGCCCCGAACTCGCTCAGGGCTTTCAAGATGGGGTAGGGCAGCTCAGTCGCCAGCTCGACCAAGCGTAAGAAAATCATCATCGTGGTCCGGGCGTCTTCGAGCGCCCGATGGGAGGTCCGCCGCGGAACTTTCAACTCGCTCGCCAGGGCAGCCAGGCTGTAGCGGCCGGCGGCCGGCAGCACGACCGCGGCCAGATCGTAGGTGTCCAGCGGCTGATTCTCCTTGAACAGCCCCTTGCGCTGCAGGAAACTCAGGTCAAAGCCGACCGCGTGACCGACGATTGGATGGTCCCCGACAAACGCCTGGATCGGTTCCAGAACCTGTTGCAGGCGCGGCGCCTCGGCCAGCATCTCGTCGGTGATGCCGGTGAGCTGGGTGATGAAGCGGGGCAGCGGCCGGCCGGGATTGACCAGTTGGCTCCATTCCTCTTCGATCCGATCGTCCCGGAATCGAACCGCGCCAATCTCAATAATGGCATCACGGGTTGGATCCAGACCGGTTGTCTCGAGATCCAGGGCGACGAGCGTCTGCATTCGTGGGGGGCGGGATTATATCATCCGACCCGTATGCTATACTGCGCGCTCCTTCCCCTAGGGCAACTACCCAGCATGTCAGGTGTTTTGCTTAACGACTCGGGCGAGTCCGAAAGATGACCGCCCGGGATGGCGACGAGATGGAATTGGTCCGCCGGGCCGGCCAGGATTCGGAGGCCTTCGGGGAGCTCTACAGCCGGCATGTTGGGCGGATTTACAACTACATCTACTACCGGACCGGCGACTACCAGGATGCCGAGGATCTGACCGCCCGGGTGTTCCAGCGGGCACTGCACCACGTCGGCAGTTTCCAGGACCAAGGAGTGCCGTTCTCCGCCTGGCTATACCGGATCGCCCACAATCTGGTGGCGAATTGGCACCGCGATCAGAGCCGGCGCCCGATCGTCCCGCTAGATGATCACGCGATCGAGACCAGAGCGAGCAGCCATCCGGAGGTCCTGGCGATGGCGGAAGAGCAGAACCGGCTGCTATTGGAGGCAGTGCGCCAACTGCCGGGAGATCGGCAGCAGCTCTTGATTTTGAAGTTTGTCGAGCGGCAGTCGAACGCCGAGATCGGTGAAGTTATGGGGCGTACCGAGGGAGCGATCAAGAGCCTGTATCACCGGACCCTCAATGCCCTGCGAGATCAGATCAAGGATTCGGGTGAGGTTCGCCGCAAGGGGTAGGCTGCGATGGTGCTTGGGAAGAAGTTAAACGCCCGGAAGATTGAGTCCTGGCTGGAGCGCTCGCTTGTTCCGGTGGAGCCCAGCCCGGCCTTTGTGAGTGAGTTGCGGGGGCGGCTGGTGGTCCTGCGCGGCAGCCGGGTGCCGTCGCCTTGGATGGTAGTCTTGGCGCTGAGCGCCCTGTTGATCATCATCGTGACCTGGTTTGGTCTCGGTCTGCGATTGGTGCTGGCGTTGCTCGGACTGATCGGGCTGGTCGAACGAAGGCGGCGAAGCACTGAGGCGTAGGCCGAGCCGCTAGAAGAGCCCCCACTCCGCGCCCACCCCGTCCTCCATCATGCTGGGGTCCCACGGTTCGAAGGCAAGCTCGATGGTGGTGGTGGCTCCGGCAGACTGTTCGGCCCGGGCGCGGGTCATTTCCAAGAGGGCCGGGCCATACGGACAGAAGGGGGTGGTCATGATCATCTTGACATGCTGGGTCGTATCTTGGATACGGAGATCGCGGATCAACCCGAGCTCAATCACGTTCAGGCCGAGCTCGGGGTCCATGACTTCACGCAGCCCTGCGCGGACCTTGATCGCCTGATCGGGGTGGGTGGAGTCGGCCTCCCAGATCGCCTTCGGGGCGACTTCTTCAGCCATGGATCGGCAGCTGCTCCTTGTCTTCGAGCACCTTCAAGCTAAAGGTGCAATGGGTATCGCCGTCCAGCAAGCAGTTGACTCGTTCGATCGGCAGGTCAAGGGCGGTAGCGATGAAATGGGTGTCGACCGCGCATACTTCGGGATGCTCCCGGCCGACCTGCAAGTATGGGCAACCAAATTCCCGAATGACTACTCGATCGCCCTGCCACTCATACTCGGCATCGAAGCCTTCCGCGGCCAGCATCTCGATAAGCCGCGGCAGCCGGTCTCGGAGCGGAAGCCCCTCCAACTGGGCGGCGTACTCGTCGGCCATTGCGGTCGCCACCCCGGAGAATAACCGCGAAACCAGCCCCTCAGGCAGGTGGCCCTTAACTTCGTCCAGCAGCCGGTTGGTGAGGCGGAAGTAGCGGCCCGGGTACAGCTCGAGGGCTTTCTCGGTCAGGCTGAACGCAAGGTAGGGTCGTCCGACCCCGTGCTTGATCTCCTCGGACACGACCAGGCCGCTTGCCTGCAAGGCGGAAAGATGATGACGGATCGATACGGGGGAGACACTGGCTGCGCCGGCCAGCTCGCGGATGGTGGACTTTCCGCGGGCCCGCAGGGTTCTGAGGACGAGATCCCGAGTGGGCGAACCCATAGCCCCGAAAGTATAGCACGTAGGGGTTGGGGGGTCAATATTTCTTATATTTATCATTGAATATTGACGAAAAATCGCTCGCATGCTATAATCCGGAGACATTCGTGCTTTTGGGAGCAATCGATCGCGTGGTTACCTTAGAGATCCGGGATCTGCATGCCTCCGTCGAGGACAAGCCGATCCTGAAGGGCGTCAACCTGATCGTCAAGCAGGGGGAGATCCATGGCCTGATGGGCCCCAACGGCGCCGGCAAGTCGACCCTGGCGAACGTCTTGATGGGGCATCCGGCATTTCAGGTCACGCAGGGCCGGGTATTATTCAAGGGCCAGGACATCCTGGAGCTCGGCCCGGACGAA
>CAYHSI010000024.1:0-15349 GCA_964359225.1 uncultured Anaerolineaceae bacterium | reverse complement strand
TCGTCTCTGCCTGCAAGTAGGCGGCGATCAAAGCGGCCTCGGCGAACCCGTCGATGTCCCCGCGTAGATCGATGATGGCCATTCCGGCTTGCAGCCGGACATTGGCCTCCAGCTGAGCCTCAGCCATGTTGGCCTCCTTCCAAGTGGAGCATAAGTTCCACAGTGTGATGCGTTTCGTCTGAGGTGACTTTCAGGTCGTCTACCATGTTCTGGATCAGGAACAGACCCCAGCCCCGGGGGCTCTGCAGCCCATCCAGCTTGGCCTCCAGGTCAGGGGTTGCGGCCCCCGGGATTCGCTGACCCCCGCCGTGGTCGGAGATGAAGACCGAGAGTTTCTCATTCGAGGCCTGCAGACGGATATGGACCGGAAGGTCGTCCTGGTATTTGTTGCCGTGCTCCATGGCGTTCATGGTAGCCTCGCCAACCGCGGTCTTCAGCTTCTCAAGCCGGCTGCTCGAAAGACCGAGGTCTTGAACGGCCTCGCTCACTTTCTGGATGGCAAGCCGCTCGTTCCCCGGCCGGCTGGGAATGTTGAATTCGGCCTGTAGCGGCAGCGGCACTTCTGGTGCTGCAAGACGGGCCGATTCGGCGGCCTTCCCACCGAGTGCGGAGCACTCGATCGCCAGCAAGGTAACATCGTCCTCGTGTTCCCACCCGCCAGCCGTGAAGCGCTCCAGCTCGGCCACCAGCGTGGCGATCAACACAGCAGGGCCGCTAGGGTGGTCGCTCAGGAGCTGCTTTACCCGCGGGAAGCCGAACATCTCGCGGCGGGAGTTGTGGGCCTCCGCCAACCCATCGCTTTGGAGCAGGATGGTCTCCCCGGGCAAAATGACGACCTCGTTCTCTTCGTAGCGCATATCCGGCATCAACCCGAGGGGCATACCGGTGGCCTTGAGCTCGGAGACGCCCTCAGCCCCGCGCCGGAAGGCCAGCCCATGCCCGGCGTTCGCGAAGCGGAAGGTCCGCTTCACTGGGTCCAGCACCGAATAAAGGCAGGTGACAAACATGTTCTCGGGCATGTTCGGAATGAGCTGGTTGTTTACCCGCGCCAACACCTGAGAGGGGGAGATCAAGCGCTCGGCGGCGGCGTGCAATACAC
Organism: uncultured Anaerolineaceae bacterium; assembly: GCA_964359225.1. Lineage (GTDB taxonomy): Bacteria > Chloroflexota > Anaerolineae > Anaerolineales > E44-bin32 > JADFRG01. Next base: position 14,250 of record CAYHSI010000024.1, on the reverse strand, counting down.
TGCGAGTGGTGGCCATAACAAGGGCGGCCGGCACTCCTTTGTCCGTGACGTCGGCGACGATTACGCCTAGCGTGCCATCCTCCAGATGGATAAAGTCGTAAAAATCGCCCCCCACCTCCCGGGCAGGACGATAATAGGCAGCCACCTCCCATCCAGGCAGCTTTGGCAGCTCGCGGGGCAGCAGGGTCTGCTGAATCAGCCGGGCGATCCGCAGCTCCTGTTCGAGCCGCTCGCTCCGACGGGCCTGGTCCTTCTGCTGCCGGACCAGCTGGGCCACCCGCAGCGCCGGCGCGGCCTGGGTGGCGAGGCTGCTCAGCAAGGTCCGGTCGTCCACCGAGTAGTCCTGCTCGCTCAGCCGCTGCCCCAGGTTGAGCATGCCGATCAACTCGCCTTGGGCGACGAGCGGAATGGTCAGCTTGACGCCCGCTTCCTTCAGCGAGCGCAGGGCCGGCGAATCCAGATCGAGCCGATCGACCTCCACCACACCCCGCGCCGACTGTAGATAGGCGACGAGTGGGTCATATGGCGTGAATTCAACGCTGGGTGTGGATTCTGGCTCGGGAGCAGTCGGGCCCGGTGCCCCGGATCGAGCCAGGATGCGCCAGAGATCCCGATTTTGAGTGCTCATCTAGCTTCCATTATCCATCCGCAGAGTCCCAAAAGCGTTACGACCCATCTCTTCTCTCCCATTCCGCTCCACGCGGCCGGCCCAGCGCTCGCCACTCCGGCGCCAAGGGGACCACGCCTAGCTGGTGAACGACCTTTCTGGCTGCCAGGCCGACGATGGCGGTGAACGTCGGGTAGGCCAGTTCCATCTCGGCCAGCTGCTCCACCCACATATCGGCCGCCATACCGGCCGACACGATCTGCACGATCTCCAGCGCCTGCTCGCCCACCGCGTGTGCCCCCAGAATCCGGTGTGTTTCCTGCGAGACGATCAGTTTGAGCAAACCCTCCGGTCGGCCGTCGATGACCGCCCGGTCGAGCTCGGCATAGGAAACCTCCGCCACGGCAATCTGCGCACCGCCTTCACCCGCGGCCCGCTCGGTCAGCCCAACACTGCCATATTCAGGATCGGTGAAGCCTCCATGGGGGACGATCCGGTGCTCAAAGCGCAGCTCGGGCCCAAGCACGGCGTTCTCAGCCGCGATGCGTGCCTCGTATCCCGCACTTTGCACCAGCATCATCCGGCCGGTGATGTCGCCCGCGGCGAAGATGTGCGGGGCAGAGGTCTGCAGGTGTTCATTCACCGGGACGTAGCCGCGCTCGACCCGCACCCCGGCGGCTTCCAGGTTTAGTCCGTCCACGTTCCCAACCCACCCGATTGCAAATAGCACCGCCTCGGCCTGAAGTGTGGTCTCGCGGCCATCTGAGCGGTAGAGCAGATTGAGGCCGTGGGCGTTCTTCTCGACTCTTTCGACGGCTTCGATGCCGGTCATTACTGCAATCCCTCGTCTCTCGAAGGCCTCTCTCATCTCTTCGGAAACGGCTTCGTCCTCCATTGCCAACAGGTGGGGAGCACGCTCCAGAATCGTCACCTCGGAACCAAAAGCGGCGAAGTTGGAGGCTACCTGGCACCCAGTGGCTGCTCCGCCGACTACGATAAACGAACGCGGCAGCTGTTTCAACGACCAGGTGTCGCTGTGGGTTAGCACAAGCTCGGCCCCGGGGAGAGCGGGGCGCCGGGGATGGCCTCCGAGGCACAGAACAAACTTCTCCGCTTGCAGTGTCTGCCCGTCAATCAGCTCCAGCGTGTTCGCATCGATGAAGCGCGAGTCTCCTACTCCGGCATGGACCTGAACGCCAGAGCCTTCCAAATGGCTGATCAACTGCTTCTTCTCCTGAATACCGTAGACCATCCGTTGGGTGCGGTTGAGCAGGCGGGCGAAGTCCAGTCGGGGGAGTTCCCCGAGCAGACCATACTCCGCGCCCTGTTCGGCATCACGGCGCAGCCGGGCGGCCTTGGCCAGCACCCGAGTGGGCACGCAGCCATCGTTGGTGCAGGTGCCGCCCATGCGATCGCGTTCTACCAGCGCCACCGTGGCGCCCAGCTCGCGGGCCCGCAGTGCGGCGGTCACCCCGGCAGGTCCGCCGCCGATCACGATCAGGTCATAGGTCGTCATCGAGGTTCCTTGATCCACAAGCTGAGCGTCGCCGGCCGCATGGTCTCGTCCACAACCCTCACCAGAGCTCGAGCCAGCCGCTCGAGCTCTACCTCGTCGCGGGCGGTGGTGCCGAAGGAGGCCAGGGCGCGTTGGGCGTCGTATTTGCGACGGTAGAACCGATGATCAATGAAGGCCTGAATCCGCCGCCGGAGCTGGCTGAACACGGCGGCGATGGCCAGGGTGGAGAGGACGATCGCCAATGGCGAGCCCTGGCCGGTCAGCCCGCGGAAGGAGGCTTGCAGTACCGCCACGCCTCCGAAGTACACCGCGGCCAAGAGAACGGTCAGCGTTCCATACACCAGAGTCCGGTTGATTGCAAGATCAATGTCGTACAGCCGGTAGCGCAGCACCGCGACCCCCACCGACAGCGGGAGAACGAGGAGGGTCTTCCCGGAAAGATCCTGAAAGACCGCCGACGGCTGGAATCCCAGCAGCCCAGTCGAAACATAAAGGATGACTTCCGAAAGCAAGACGAGAACTGCGAAAACAAACCACTTAACTTGCTCACGTTCAACAGAGCTGTAAACGTGGCGATAACGATACATCTGCGAGTAAAGAATCAAACCCATCGTTCCCACCCCGGTCACAGGGCCGATTTGCGACAGCAGCCGCCCGATCTCTATGGGCAGCCTGCCAAAGCTCGCCAGAAAACCGGCCAAGCCAAGAATCCCAAGGCAGGCCAGGATGATGCCCACGGGAGTCCGGGTCCAGCGAGGCGCTGCGCCCCCGCTGGGGAACAAGTAGATCCACAGGAACATCACCGGCCAGACAAACCACGCGGCAACTTCAACGGCCAGCAGGATGCCAGCCGGCGGGCGCACCACATGCAGAACCTGTTCCATTCCAGTCGCGCCAAGGCCAATAAGCACCAGCGCAGTCAGCCAACCGAACCAGGATCGCTTCGCTCGCCAGACGAGCAGGCCGGCGACGCCGAAGAAGACCCCGATCGACAGGAGGGAGAGGCCGACATCGTAGATCAGGTATGAATCCAATGAGAGGCCTCGTAGGGCGGCCGCCTCTTCCATCATCTCGTTGCTCGCCAGCACCTCGCCCGCCCGCTCAAAGGTCGGGATCGACAGGGTGGAGACGCGGCGGAAGTATTCTGGCAGGCTTGCGGTCCACACAAGCAAAAAGGCGAAAGCCGACAGTAGAAGCAATGCACGGGCGACCCTCAGCCCAATCCCGGTCGACCGCGTTCCGAACCTACCCATTGCTTCGGTCCTCATTTCACAGGCGCCTCCCTGGTCGCATCACAACGGCCCTCATGAGTTCCTTCATGCGCACCACATCAGTCGACTCGAGCGACTTCGCCTTCCACGGACACGCGGAAAGTCTGCAGCGGCCGTTGAGCCGGGCCTCTCACGAGCTTTCCGGTGGTCACGTCAAAGCGCGATCCGTGCCATGGGCAAGTGATCACCGTTCCCAGCAGGTCGCCCTCGCTCAGCGGGCCGCCCTCATGAGTGCAGTCGTGCTGCGTCGCGTAGAAAGTTCCGCCAACGTTATACACCGCCACGCGTTGCCCACTGACCTCGACTCGCATGGCCCTGCCGGGCCGGAGATCTGCCAGGCGAAACTGGTTTAGCGCGAGCGCCGCGGAGCGCGCGTCCTCCGCGGGCTTTTCCAGCGCTTCAGCCCCCATCGTCACCGTGGGGATCCGCAAGTGCACTTTCCCATCGGTCACCTCTACCGAGAATCTGTCCAACCCGACCCCTGGATCAAGCAGGAATTTGCCGGTGGTGACGTCGTACTGATACCCATGCCAGGGGCAGGTGAGCGTGTCGCCTTCGAGACTTCCGGTTGCGACCGGCCCGCCGCGATGCAGGCAGTAGTTGAGCAGGGCATACCACTTTCCGCCGTGGTGGAAAACCCCAATCGATCGATCTCCCACCTGCACGATCAGCCGCTCGCCGTCCGGGATGTCCGCCGCGTCGGCTACGACCGTGTCCTCGTACTCGATCGTGCGGAACAGTCCTAAGCCGCGCTCATACGTGTCCACGGCGAGCTGGCGAACCTGGGCCGTATCCACGCTCACAAAGGGGTCGCCGCCCTCGACCTCGTGCTCTTCACTGTACGCGCGGGAGAGCATTTCGAGGATCACCATCAAGAGCAGGTTCCAGGCCTTCGAGGCGCGGGCCTCCAACTCCGGGTCGATCTCGTGCAGTTCCTTCCGGATCGACTCCCCGATCGCATGCTGCACGAAGCCCAACTGTCCGATAACGTATCGCTCCGGGATATAGACCTTGGGATCCGCGCCCCGCGAAGTGTGGGCAAGCCCGACCTTATCCAGAAAGCTAGCATATTCGTCGTCGTATTCGCCGGAGGCGGTGCGGCGCCAGAAATTGGTGAGGTGGACCATCCGGGATTGCAAGTATTCGTGATCCAGGCTCCCATCAGTCTTCAGGAAATACCTCCGGGTTGGGGGATAGTGCAGCAAGTGATCATAGAACTTTCCGACGATCTCTGGAATGAACTTCTCGATAACAAGTTGACTCTGCTTGATAGCGGCCGCGTCTTCCTTTGTGAAGCCGACGAATTGGGCCATGTGGCGGAAGTAGCTGCCCGCCTCCTGGGCCGAGGTCTCGACTTGCGTCTCAGGAAGGGATGAAGGGTCCACGTCTTGCTCCTTTGGCCTCATGGATGCAATGAACGCGATATCGGCACTTGTACCAGCGGCTCTCTGGATTCCCGAAGCCAGAGCGAGAGGGTGGTCGGCTGCATCGCCTGAACGGCGGCCTCCATTAGTGAGGCCGAAAGTCTGCTGACCTCGACCTCATCTCGGACGTGCGCGCTGAAAGCGGCGAGGATACGCGAGGCATCGTAGTTTCTGCGGTAGAAGCGTCGGTCGATGGCCGACTGAATACGGCCGCGCAGCGGGTTGAAGAGGGCTGCGATGGCCAGCGTCGAGAGCACCACGGCCAGAGGGGAGTCCTGACCCGTGAAGGCCCGGAAGCTAGCCTGGAGAAGTGCTACGCCAGCGAAGTACACCGCGGCCAACACTAGGGTCAGGCTCCCGTAGACCAGTGTACGGTTGATGAGCAGATCGATGTCGTAGAGACGGTACTTGAGGATCGCTACGCCCACCGCCACCTGGGTCGCTGCCATTCCCGAAATTAAGAATATCGGCCCGGCTGGAAAGCTCTGATATGAGGCGCCGCCGGGCAGGGCCAGCGCCACAAGGACTGCCGCATAAACGAACCATTTGAGCTGCAGGCGCTCCTCTCCTGCAGAACGGCGTATTCGCAGGATTAGGGAAGCCACGGACGCCAAAACTGCGGCCATAAGTGGCACCAAGGCGGAGGAAGCCGAAATCCCAAGGTTTCCTAAAGCCTCAATTCCAAAGGGATTGTTAAGGTAGGCGAACTGCTCAAACGGACCCGGTACGAAGGCGGCGAGAAAAGTCATCCCTGCCGCACTGATCGCTGCATACCAAGCCACGGGTCGCCAGGCGGGAGAAAGAAGTTGGCCGGTGGGGAATAACAGGAAGAGAAAAGTAATGGCCGGGGCTATCGCCGGGACCCAGATCCAGTTCGCGATCCAGGCGGATATCTCTCCACCCGGCAGTGAGCCGGCCATTGTCAGCAGGGCGTAAACCCGGTACTCCTCCACGAACACCTGTGCTCCGGAAAGTAGGCCCAGCCAGGCGAAAATCCAACCTACCGGATGGCGTGGACGGTTCGAAACAATCAAAGCACCGATGGTCGAGGAAACCAGGGCGGCGATCGCCGGGAACCCGCGCGGGCCCCAGCGGGGAGGTACGGGAGTGGAGTAACTGAGCGCCAGAAACACGATCCCGAGCCCTACGAGGGCCATGGCGAGCGCCCACAGTGACCAAGCCAGCCAAGCAGCGGTTCGGAAGGAGCTGCTCGGTGCGGTCCGCTCGGCACTTAGCCGGATCATTTTGGATCCCGCGGACCGGATCGGAGCCACAAAGACACATGCGCTGGCTGCAGGGTGTCCTGCACCGTGCCAATCAAGACTTCCTGCATCCTTCCTAGGTCCACCTCGTCTCTGACGGTCCGTCCAAACTCGGCCAACAGCAGGCCGGCGTCGAACTTGCGCCGATAAAAGCGGCGATCGATGAAGGCCTGAATACGGCCGCGAAGGGGATTGAACAGCGCGGCGATCCCGAGCGTAGTAAGCACAATCGCCAATTGGGATTCCTGACCAGCAATCGCTCGGAACGCGCCTTGCAAGAACGCAACGCCCGCAAAGTACAGGATCGCCAACGCACCCGTCAGACCGCCATAGACTAACGTTCGGTTGATGATCAGGTCGATATCGAAGAGACCCTCCCGCAGGATAGCGATTGCCAAGGCAGTGGGAATGGCGAGCCACAGCAAGCTGGTGACGGACTGGGGGATCAACGGGCGGTAGCCCAGCAGTTCTGGAATCACCGAAAAGACTTGCCAGGGAATCACACCAACAACCATTGCCCAGAGAAACCAGCGCACTTGACGGCGCTCAACCTGGTTGTACTCGTTTCGATACCCATTGAGCACGATCCACACGCTCAGCGGCATCGCGGTCGCCGAAAGCAGGTTCGTCGCGGTGACCATAAGGTAGAGGCGCGCGGAAGGGGTTGTGGCCTCGGGCCACCGAAGGGCACCGGAAAGTACCCAAAGCAGCAGAGACCCGAGGTAGCCGGCCAAGGGTAGGGAGGGCCGGTGCCGAAGGACGGCTCGCTTGCTTGGGAAGATGAGCACGAAGTGAATGGCCGCGCCCGCAAATACGATGTAGAGGATCAACGCTCCCCAAGTCCACAGCGGCAACAACCAGCCGTGCATCAAGTCGCTAGGTTGAATCAACAGGAAGAAGATCAGTCCGCTGCCCATGAGCAGGCTGCTGAACAGCAAGACCCCTTGTGCACTGGTTTGCCTTGACCGCAGTGCAAATACCACCAGGCCGATCGCCCACAGGTAGGTTAGGAAGAGATAGCTGGTCCAATTGCGTCCGATGATGGCCGGCAGTGGTTGCCGGCTGAGCGCCACGCTGAGCTCATTGACCTCGTTGTTTCTTAGGACGGTGTACACGACCGGACCATGACCGGCTGGCGCGTTCTTGGTTCCACGAAATGGCATGGCCATCCACTGATCGACCGAGCGACCCGCTAGGGCGATGACCCGGTCGCCGTCCTGCAAGCCTCCAGGTCGCGGGCGGCTCACATTTACAAGCAATCCGCGCTCCACCTCGCGGAACGGCTCGAACTGCAGCTGGGCCCCATCGCCCGGGAGCAGCAGCCGGGCCCCGAGGAACACGAACGCCGGCAGCACGATCACAACCACCGCGCCGAGGACGAGCAGTGGATGCGCGCCGTCAGAGATGGTATTGGTCTTCGTGCGCTGGCTCTCGCTCACCGACGACACAGATGGGCCCTTTCTCTTTCAGCTACCTGGACGGATGTCTCTCAACCAAATCGAAGTCTGCAGCGGCTGAACCGTCTCCTCCACGACCCTCATTAGAGCCTGGCTCACATCTTCCAGATCCACTTCTTCCTGCACGGTGCCACTGAAGGCGGCCAGGGCCCGGGCCGCGTCGTAGCGACGGCGGTAGAAGCGGCGGTCGATGATCGCCTGGATTCGGCGCCGCAAGGGGTTGAAGAGTGCCGCGACGGCGAGAGTGGTTGCAACGATGGCAAGCTGGTCACCCTGTCCGGTTAGGCCGTAGAACATGGTCTGGAGCAGCGCCACGCCGCCCAGATACACCAGCGCCAACGTGCCCGTCAGTGCCCCGTATACGAGCGTGCGATTGATGATGACGTCGATGTCCCACAGCCGGTAGCGCAGGATCGCGACAACGAACGAAGCCGGGAAAACCAAGAGGGCAAGGGTGAAGCCGGTAAGACCGACCAGGCGGAAGACCAGGGAGAAGGCAAACAGCGAGGGCCCAATTCGCTGGTACAGGATATTGGGGACTTCCGGGTCGCTCAGTGCGGGAAGGATCACGAAGGGAAGGAAGTAACCGAAGGGGCCCAGAACAGCCAGCCCGAGTCCAAGGATGGCCCATTTGGTCTGCTGGCGTTGCAGTGGGCTGGAGACCTCGAGATAGCGGTGTAGTTGAGCGAAGAGACCAACGCCCGACCAAACGACGAGCACCAGCAACTGCAGCGGAATCGGCCATGCCGCGAGGCTTAGCGCGGAATTGGGGGTAAAGATGGCGAAGAACAACAACCCGGCCCAGGCGATGACCATGAGCCGAGTCCAGCGAGGGATGAAGCGCCCGTCCGGGAAGAGGTACAGCAAGCTCAGTCCAGTGACCAGGCCGATGTAGGTCACCAGACCCACCAGCAGCTGCACGACGGGCGAGACGTTGCCAGAGGGGTAGATCAGAGAGAGCGGCAATAAGGCTCCGTTGCAGACCAACGCAAATGCAAGCGCCAGAGCTATCCACTCGTCGGACCGACGCCAAAACACGATGGCTCCAATGACCAGGTGGGCGACGACGACGAGCAAATAGAGGCTGCTGAGGTAGGTACCGTAGCCGGCTAGGGTCCAGCCGAGGTCGGTCACCGATCGTTCGTCGACACCCGCGATCAGCCGTGCGTACAGGCCGGGCACGCCCAGGGCGACCAGGGCTACGACCAGGACGGTCACCGCCACCCAGGCCGTGCGGGCCGCGAGCAGGCGCTTGTCCAGCGAGGCCGGCATGCTGGCGAACTTTGCTGTCGTCACGGTCGTTTGAGCCTCCTCCTACTGAAGCGTCTGCAGGTAAAGCCAGATCGCTCGCAGTTCATCGTCGGTCAACTTGCCCACCCGTTTCCAGGGCATCAGCCGGGGATCGAGGTCCTCCCCGCGGGGCCGTTCACCCGTCTTCAGGGCGCGAATAAAGTCGGCCTCGCTCCACTCGGCCAAGTCGCCTTTGCCAGTGAGGTCTAAGCCCGCTCCTGCCGCGGACCTGCCGCTCAGGTCGGCACCGTGGCAGATGGTGCAGGCGGTGGCCAAGTATTCGCCGTATTCGGCGCTGACGCTAGGTTCGGGAGCGGGCGGCCGCGGGCTGCTGTGGTTGATCACCTCGGCGGGGATCAGGGAGGGGTCGCTCAAGATGGAGAGCTGATATAACAGACCCAGGTCCCGCTCCGGCAGTACGTTGTCCACCGGTGGCAAGCTCTTCAGGTAGGCGATGATGGCTCCCAAATCGGTGTCTCCGATGTAGTAATACGAGTTCGAGGGCATTGCAACCAATGGGCGACCATCAGGGTCAAGACCGTGCCGGATAGCCCGAACCCAATCCGCGTCCTTGAATTCACCGCCGATCCCGCCGGCGCCGGCGGTCAAGTTCCTGGCGGAGACCGTGCCGCTAAGTGGGTCGTCGAATTGAGGCTTGCCCTCGAAATTCTCGCCATGGCATTCCTGGCAGAAGAAGATCGTGCTCACAAGATGGCGTCCCCGCTCGAGGGCGGCCGGGTCAGCCGGCACCATGATCGGTTCCAAAGGCACCTCGTAGACCTGGCTTAGCCGGGCGGCGACGCTTCGGTTGACGAAAGATACCGCCAGGACCAGGAGTGCCAGCAGGGCGGCGAACAGGATCAGCACGTACTTCAGAGCTCGAGGCATGGTCATGATCTCAGCTCAAGCCTGGGAGGGGGAATCGGCCGGAGCTGGCGCGGCCCTGGCGGCTGGCCTCTGAAGCAGCAACTCGCCCGCTCGGCGAGCGTGCCTCAGCCCAAGCCAGACCAAGCCGACTGCGCTGACGGGATGAAAAGCGGAGATCCAGGGCAGGTCGTCCTGCAGCAACGGCAGTGAGGTGTGGAGGAAATAGAACAGCAGCATGGCCGCCAGCCACGATGTGAGCCGGCGCGGGATCCACGACAGCAGACCCAACAAAATGAAGCTTGGGACGATCAATCCCACCGCGTATCCAATTTCCCTATGGATATCCCAGTAGCTCCGGTTGGCGAACACCGCCATACCGGCCAGGTAAATGGTCGCCAAGAAACTGACGACCGCAAGCCAGGCGACGGCGATGTAAACATAGCGAGCTATCTTTCGCATGGGTCTCCTCCTCGACGGGCGTCCTTAGGGCTCGAACCCTCGCATTCTAACCCTGCATCCTGCGGAGCAGATGCTACGAGTGCCTCCGCTACCAATCCCCCAGAAAGTCTCAGAACGGTTTGAACATCATCAACCAGGCGATCAGAGCCGTCCCGCCAAAGCCGACCGCTGCCAGCAGCCCTGGCCGCAGCGTGGCCTGGACTGCCCATATCTCTGCTTCGCTGGCGGGCGGGAGCGCGGGTTGGTCTCTTCGGCCGTCAAAATAGGGCAGCCCAAGAACCTTGCGAAGCTTGTGATAGTGGGCCCGGCTGGACAAGGACATGACTGCCGTTATTGCGATCAGAATCGCCAGCGAGGCCCAGATCCAGCCCTCCCCCCACCACCGCCCGGTGAAGCCCGCGGTGATCCCGCTCCCGAGCAGGAGCAGCAGCGCGACCCCAAAAGTTGGACCGCTGTGCCTGGATAGATCCAGGAGCGCCCGCATGTGATCAAAGTCGCGTTGGCGCTTCAGCAGCAGGGTCATCGCGGTCGTTCCGCCGTGGGCGAGCATGAACCCCATGACGCCGAGAACATGCAACAGAACCACCCACTTGTGCATTGCGTTCGGCCTCGCCTAGAACGGCTTGAACATCATCAGCCACAAGATGATGGCCAATCCAATCAGCCCCGTGAGCGTGAAAAACATCGGATGAAAGAATAACTCGCGCATGGCCCCTGCGAAACCAGCCCTGGCCGGCTTCCGGGCCTGAGCTTCCCGGTTCCTGGCCCTGGCGAACCATTCGGTCATATAGGGCTTTCCGAGCCGATTCATGAGGACTCCGATAGTCAGCAGCAGTCCCAGCGAGGTCCACAGCCATCGATCGCCCCACCAGCGGCCCATGAAGCCCATGACGATTCCGGTCAGCACCAACGCCACGCCGGCGATCGGCGCGCCGGCATACGCGAAAACCATGACCGCAGAAAGTGCTTCGATTCGCTTCGGCCCCGGTTCCCGCCTCAAAGCAAATGTCACGCTGGCGACCGCGCCGTGGAAGAGGAAATAGGCCATCGCACTCAGGACATGAAGGAACCGCAGCAACTCGTACATTGAGCTCCCGATGCTCGTTATTTCCGCATCTGCCAAATCGAAGTCTGACCAGGCGGGATCGCTTTGTCGTTGCCCGCTTCGCTAGAACGGCTTGAACATCATCAGCCACAGGATTACACCGAGGCCGACGACCCCAGTCACGGTCAGCATCAGCGGGCGGCCCTTCGCCAGCAGCCCGACTATCTCTTCGGCCGTGGCTGGTGAAGAACGGCGCTTCTCTTTCTTCGTCGGCGGGGCATGACCCTGAGGGTCGATCGCGTGCCACAGCCGGTCATGGTACGGCCGGCCGAATCCGGACATCGCGAAACTGATCGCCAAGAATACTCCGATCGCCAGCCAAATCCAGGTTTGGTTCCACCAGCGCCCCATGAAACCCATCACGATCCCACTGATAAACAGAATCGCCAGTGGAATCCCCATCCACTTCGTGGCGAAGTCACGAATGATTAGCCAACCCTCGACCCGTTTATCATCCCGCTCGCGCTTGAGTGCAAACATGGCCGCGGCCGTGGCCCCGTGGATCAGGAAGAAGGCGAAGGCGCTGAATACATGGAGGAAGCGGAGTACGGTATACATTTCGGTTCCCTTTTCTTCTTGGCGAGGATACCCGCGGACCGTCCAAGAACCGTTACGGACATCCAAGAGCCCGTGATTTCGTAGCGGGATGGCCTTAGAATCCAATCGTGGCTAGACGCGAGCTGAGACTGTGGCTGCTGGGACCGCCCCGGGTGGAACTGGAAGGCGCCGCCTTGGTCGTCGACACCCGCAAGGCGACTGCCTTATTGATCTACCTGGCAGTGACGGGGCAGGAGCACAGCCGCGAAAGCCTGGCCGCTATGTTCTGGCCGGAGAGCGATTCTGCCCACGCAAAGGCCGCACTGCGCAGGACCCTTTCATCACTACGCAAGGCTCTCAACGGAGAGTGGCTGGTGATTGCCCGCGATCACTTGGCAGTCGATCCGGCTTGGTTGGATACCCAGGCCTTCGCCGAGCTGCTCGAGGGCACTCTCGGCCACGGACACCCGCCTGCCGAGAGCTGCACCCGCTGTATTGAGCCGCTCACTCAGGCATTGGAGCTTTACCGGGGTGACTTCATGGTGGGGTTCACCTTGCCGGATAGTCCACGGTTCGATGAGTGGCAGTACTTTACCGAGCGAACGCTCCAACGAAAGTGTGCCGAGGCCCTGCAGCGACTCTCGGAGGCCCATCAATTCGCGGGCAATTTCGAGAAGGCGCTTGAGGCGGCCGATCGGCTCCTGGCACTCGACCCATTGAACGAGACCGCCCACCGGCAGCTCATGAGGCTCTACGTCGGTCTGGGCCGGCGCGACCTCGCGTTGAAACAGTATCGGGACTGCGTGCGGGTGCTGCAAGCTGAACTGGGCGCGCCACCCTTGGAGGAGACGGTCGATCTCTACGAACGCATCCGGGCCGGCGAGTTGACCGAGCCGCTCGTGAGGAAGGCCCCCGCTGCAGGCGCAGCCGCACCGCGTCCAATCCCACTCGTGGGCCGGGAACCCGAACTACGCGAGATCCGGGCCTGGTATCGGTCGATCGGGCGAAACTGCAAACTGATGATCGTGGCTGGCGAGGCCGGAGTTGGGAAGTCCCGCATAGCCGAAGAATTTTTGAATGGCGTCATGGAGGGCGGGGGAAAAGTTCTTCAGGCGAGATGTTACGAAGGGGAAACTACTTTTGCTTTCCGGCCCTGGATCGATGCATTGCGCGGAGAGATCAGAAACGGGGAGCTGCTTCGAGGGCTGGCTGGTCTGTCGCAGGTCTGGCTGGCAGAAGCCGGTCGGCTGCTGCCGGAAATACACGAGCTGATCCCTGATCTTCCGCATGCCACCCAGGCCCGGGGTGCGGCGGGCCACGATCGGTTTCTGGATGGCCTGGTCTGGCTTTCAGGTACCTTAGCGAAGGGCCGACACTCAGGGGTCGTATTCCTGGACGACCTGCAGTGGGCAGACGAGGCGACCCTCGAACTCCTGGCCTATTTGCTGCGACGTGGTCCGGAGCCTCCGCTCGGGCTGCTGGCGGCTTGGCGAACTGACTCTCCCTCATCTCAACAGCGGCTGCAAGAGTGGCTAGCTTTACTTCCTCGCGGGTCGTACGGGATCACTCGGCTCGAGCGACTGAGCGAGTCGCAGGTTATCGAGCTGGTTGATCGCACCGGGTTGGCGGGCTGGCCTGCCAGCGGCCACAGACTCTACGAAGAGACCGAAGGGCTTCCGTTATTCGTCGCGGAATATTTGCGAGCGATCGAGGGAGGGGTGAACGAGCCGGAATGGAGCCTACCAGCTTCGATCCGCCTAATCCTGGCGGAGCGATTGGCAAGAATCACCAGCGCTAGCCGCCAGCTCTTGGGAGCAGCCGCAGTTATCGGCCGCTCTTTCGAGTATGAAACGCTGCGGTCGGTCAGTGGTCGGACCCCGGAGGAGACCGTTGCCGGCCTCGAAGAACTGTTGGCGACCGGTCTGATCCGTGAGTACCGCGAGGTCCGTGCGCCGTTGGGTCCATCCTACGACTTCACCCATGAGAAGCTGCGGGTCGCCACGCTCGAAGGGACGACTCAGGCCAGGCAGCGCTTGCTCCACGGCCGGGTGGCCAAGGCGCTCAGGCGAGGAAGACCCCAGGCAGCGAGGGCGGCCCGGATCGCCCGGCATCATGAACTGGCCGGCCAGGAGCAGGAAGCGGCCGTGTTCTATGTGCAAGCGGGTGACCATGCCCGCGGGCTCTACGCCAATGAGCAGGCACTCGCCCACTACCGCAGCGGGTTGGCCCTGGGACATCCCGAGCTGGGCCGGCTGCACGAAGCGATCGGAGATCTGCTGACCTTGGTCGGCGACTACAGTGGATCCGTCCAGAACTATGAAGCCGCGCTGGCCTACGCCGCGAACGGCGCGATTGCCCGCTTGGAGCACAAGCTCGGGGGAGTCTATGATCGCTGGGGTAGATGGGATCGAGCGGAATCTCATTTCGCTGCCGGCTTGCAGGCCGCCGGAGGTCG
>CAYHSI010000023.1:0-15362 GCA_964359225.1 uncultured Anaerolineaceae bacterium | reverse complement strand
CCGAGGCTGCGACGAGATTCGCCTCACTGATGGCCTTCACGACCTCAACCGGCAGCGGCCCGCTGTTGCCGATGCAGGTGGTGCAGCCGTAGCCCACGATGTTGAAGCCCAGCTCGGCCAGCGGCTCGAGCAGTCCGGCTGCCTGAAGGTATTCGGTAACCACCCGGGATCCGGGTGCCATGCTGGTCTTGACATAGGGTTTGACCGCCAGTCCCCGTTCCAGGGCCTTCTTGGCCAGCAGCCCCGCGCCGACCATCACCGAAGGATTCGAGGTGTTGGTGCAGGAGGTGATCGCGGCGATGACCACCGCCCCGTGGCCGATTTCCGCAGAATCCCCGTTGGATCGTACGGGAGCGGTGACCGTCACTGCCTCAGGGGCCAACCCGAAACCGCCGCGCCCGACATCGGTGGTAAGGATTTCGCGGAAGGATTGCTTCATGCTCGAAAGGGGGACCCGGTCTTGGGGCCGCTTGGGCCCGGCCAGGCTGGTCTCGACCGTCGCCAGATCGAGGGCCAGTACCTCGCTGAATTCCGGGTCAGGCGTCTCGTCGGTGCGGAACAGCCCCTGGGTCTTGTAATAGTGCTCGACGAGCTCGACCCGTGCCTCGTCGCGGGCGGTGATCCGCAAGTAACGAAGGGTTTCGTCATCGACCGGGAAATAGCCGACCGTGGCGCCGTATTCCGGCGCCATGTTGGCGAGGGTCGCCCGGTCCGGCAGTGACATCGAGGACAGCCCCGGCCCGAAGAACTCCACGAACTTGCCGACCACCCCGTGGAGGCGCAGCATCTGGGTCACGGTGAGCACCAGATCCGTGGCAGTGGTGCCTTCCGGCAGCGCGCCGGTCAGCCGGAACCCGACCACCTCCGGGGCAACCATCACCAGCGGCTGGCCGAGGATGGCGGCCTCGGCCTCGATGCCACCCACCCCCCATCCCAGCACTCCCAGCCCGTTAATCATCGTCGTATGGGAGTCGGTGCCGACCAGGGTGTCCGGAAAGGCCAGGGTCCCGAGCTCGGTTACCTGGGTGGCGGCCACCGTCGCCAGGTACTCTAAGTTGACCTGGTGGACGATACCGGTGGCCGGGGGCACAACCCGGAAGTTGGCGAAGGCCTCCGCGCCCCAGCGCAGGAATTCATATCGCTCCCGATTGCGCTGGAACTCGATCTCGGAGTTGCGCCCAAGGGCTTCGGGAGAGGCAAAGAAATCGACCTGCACCGAGTGGTCGATCACAAGGTCGACCGGCACCCGAGGGCTGATCTTGGCGGGGTCGCCGCCCAGCCGCTGCAAGGCCGAGCGCATGGCCGCCAGATCGACCAGCGCCGGAACCCCGGTAAAGTCCTGCATGATCACCCGGGCCGGGAGGAACGGCACCTCCGGCGGGTTTGGATTCTTGGGTCGCCAGCGGGCCAGCTCCCGCACGTGCTCTTCAGTGATCTCGCGGCCGTTGACCTGGCGCAGCACTGCCTCAAGCAGAATCCGCAGCGAGAAAGGCAGGTGGGCCACGCTCGGCAGCCCCTGCTGAGTAAGCGCTTCCAACCGATGGTACTTGAAGTTGCCGTGGGCGGTGCGGAACTCGGAGAGCGTGCCGAACGGATCGTTATTCATTTACGGCATCCAGATCAGCCAGAATACTGCACCGAGGCAGTATACCTGAAGGGGCCCGGCGCCTGCGGGAGGTGAGATCAGGCCAGCCCGAGCGCTGCGAACAGCCGCTCACTGTCCATGTGCTCGCGCATGAGCGACATGAAGGCCTCCAGCTTCTCCGGCTGCCCCAGCCGGGTGCGGCTGTAGGCCTGCTCGATCCGATCGACGGCCTCCATCGTGTTCGACGGGACCAGCAGAATCGGAATCTCCAGCGATTCGGCCTGCTGCACGACCATAGGGCTGGGCTGCAAATTGCCGGTGAGGATTAGGGCCACGGTGGAAGTCTCCAGGGCCGCCAGCTGAATGTCGACCCGATCGCCGCCGGTGATAACCGCCTTGTTCTGTTGGCGGCGAAATCGGGACAAGGCGGCCTCGGCAGTCATCGCGCCGACGGTAAAGGTCTCGATCAGGGCGTCGGGATCGAATCCCTTGGAAATCACCTCCGCGCCCAGCAGCTCCCGCAGCTCGCCGAGACTCAGCGCAGAAAGTCGCGGCCGGCGGGGCAGTGAGCCGAGGACCCGGATCCCGCGGGCCTCGAGCGCAGGCCGAGCGACTTCGTTCAGAAACTCTTGCATCTCTTCGGGCACGTGATTGAACACCACCCCGAGCAGTTGATCGCCAAGCCGGTGCTTGGCGGCCAGCGCATCATCCACGACCTGCATCTCCCGATGGCAGCGCACAAGCACCAACACCGGCGCATCCAGGATTTCGGCCAACCGGATATTCGAGAGCCCCATCGCGTATCCCTCGCGCAGCGAGCCCCCTCCCTCCAGCAGCAGCAGATCCACCCGCTGCCGGACCGACCCGGCAGCTTTCTTCACCTGATCGGCCAGATCGGCCTGCTCGCCCGAGCTGAGCCGCTGGCGCAACGAAGCGGTCGACCCGATCACCGGGGATTCGGGAACCAGATCGGCCCCCAGGCCCAAGGTGCGGCGAACAAAATCGGTATCTTCGTCTGCCAGCTGGCCATCGGCCCGCCGCCATGGCTGGGTGCTGAGCGGCTTCAAATACCCGACCCGCTTGCCCTTTACCTGCAGCAGTTTGGCCAGGCCGAGGGCGATCGCAGTCTTGCCCGAATACGGTTCTATGGAGGTTACATATAAGGCAGCCATGCCTATCTCCTTGGCTCCAGCTGAGAGGACAGAATCAGCCGCATGTCCAGCGCGACCCCGCCCTGCCCCGCTTCGAACACAACAAAGGGGTTGATGTCGAGCTCTTCGATCTCAGGGAAGTCCACGACCAGTTGACCCACCCGCAGCAAGGCCTCGACCAGCGCTTCCCGATCGACCGGCCGTCGCCCGCGCACTCCGGAGAACAGGGCCGCGGCTCGCAGCTCGGCCAACATGGCTTCGGCCTCCTGGCGCGAGAACGGCGCCAAACGGAATACGGCATCTTGGAGGATCTCGACAAACACTCCACCCAGGGCACAGGTCACCAGCGGCCCGAACTGGGGATCCCGGTTCATTCCCACCAGCATCTCGAGGCCGGGCAAGACCATCTTCTGGACGGTGCACCCCCACAGTCGGGCCTCCGGCAGGAAGCGCTGTGCTCGATAGGTGATGAGATCGAAGGCGTCCCGAACCTCGGACGGCCCTTCCAGCCCCAACCGCACTCCTCCGATGTCGGTCTTGTGCAGGATCTCGGGCGAGGCAACCTTGAGCACTACCGGGTAGCCCAGCCGTTCGGCAATACCCACCGCCTCTTCGGCGGAGGCCGCCAGTTCGGTAGCGGGAGCTTTGAACCCGTAGGCGAGCAGGATCTCTCGGGCTTCGAAGTCGCCGATGCTGACTCTGCCTGCCGCCCGCACGGCCTGAATCGCGCGGCTCACCCGCGCCCGATCGACCTCAAGCGAGTCGAATTGAGGGATCGGTGCCATCCGCAGCAGCCGATATTGGTTCATCGCGTAGAGGGCGCGAGCTGCCCGCTCGGGGAACGGGAATCGCGGCACGTTGTGTTGCTGGAGGATGTCCGGGCCGCGGCCCAGGCTGGCCTGTCCCATCAGGCAAGCCAGCACTGGAATCGAGGCCTGCCCGGCGGCCCGCACGATCACTTCGGCGGTCTGCACCATGTCGGTCATCGCCTGAGGGGTGACCAGCACCAGGATGGCGTCGACCTGTGGATCATCGAGGATCTGCTGCAGGGCGAAATCGAAGCGGTCGGCGCGGGCGTCGCCGAGCAGGTCCACCGGATTGGCGGCACTGGCGGCGCCGGGCAGGAACTGCTCGAGCTTGCGCTGGCGTTCGGGCTCGAAGCGGGCCAGCTGCAGGCCATATCGCTCCACCGCGTCGGTCGCCAGGATTCCGGGTCCTCCGGCGTTGGTGACGATTGCCACTCGGTCCCCTCGCAGCGGGGTCAGGTAACCGAAGGCCAACGCGAAGTCCAACAATTCTTCCAGTGTGTCCGCTCGGATCACGCCGGCCTGTCTGAAGGCGGCCTGATAGGCCTGTTCCGAACCGGCCAACGAGCCCGTGTGGGAGGTCACCGCCCGAGCCCCGGATTGGGTGATGCCGGATTTGATCGCCACCACTGGCTTCTGCCTGCTCACCTCTCGAGCGACTCGAATGAACTGCTGGCCATCCGGCAATCCCTCGATATAAGCCAGGATTACCCGCAAGGCCGGATCGGCCGCCCACTCCTGCAGCAGGTCGGTCTCGCTCACGTCGGCCTTGTTTCCCAGCGACACGAACTTGCTAAGGCCCAGCCGGCCAGCCATCGCCCAGTCGAGGATAGCGGCGCCGAGCGCCCCTGACTGGGACATGAAGGCCATCGGCCCCGAGGGAGGCATCCCGGCCGAAAAGGTCGCGTTGAGCGGGGTGAGGGTATCGATGACCCCGAGGCAGTTCGGTCCGATCAGCCGAATCGAGAACTGGCGGGCGACCTCCAGCAGCTCTCGTTCGCGTTCGGCGCCTTCCCAGCCAGCCTCTCGAAATCCGGCGCTGATGACGATGGCAGCCGGAATGGCCTTCTCCCCACACTCGCGCACCGCGTCCGGAACAGCGGGATATGGGATGACGATCACGGCCAGGTCGATCGGACCGGGCACCGCGAGCACCGACTTGAAGCATGGCTGGCCGAGGATCGATTTGGCAGTCGGATTGATCGGATACACCCGGCGGTCTTCCTTTAAGAACCCGCCTTGGAGCAGGTTGTTTAGGACTGCGTAACCGAGCTTGGTAGGGTCGGTCGAGGCGCCGATGACGGCAACGGTTCGAGGGGCGAAGAAATGGGAGAGCGACAAGTCAGGATCCGTGGTTGTCGGCGCGATCGAATCTTAGCACTGGCCGGCCGGCCCAACGCGAGCTTGACCGGGGCAAAGGACCGGCGGTGCTCCCGGCAAGTCCCAACCCGATCTAGCGCGGCCCGGTGGTGGGCAGTGCCATAACCCTTGTGCCGGTCGAAGCCGTAGGCCGGAAAGCGGTCGCCGAGTCTCTCCATCAGCCGATCCCGGGCGACCTTGGCGACCACCGAGGCCGCCGCGATCGACAGCACCGACTGGTCTCCCCGGGTGATGGCGTACTGAGGGATGGCCAGATCGATGAGACGCAGATGGTCGATCAACAGGAAGCTTGGTTCCCAGCTCAATTCAGCCAAGGCCCGCTCCATCGCCAAGCGAGTCGCCGAGAGCACCCCAACCCGATCGAGCTCCCGGGCGGAACTTTGCCCGATCCCGACCGAAAGGGCAATCCGCCGGACCTCGGCAGCCCAGCGCTGGCGGGCGAGCGGTGAGAGCTGCTTCGAGTCACGCACACCCACCAGGGTCGCCGCCAGGTCAAACCGATCGAGGGGCAGGATCACGGCAGCCGCCACGACCGGCCCGGCCAGGGCTCCTCGTCCGACCTCATCGAGGCCCGCGACCAGGGTATGGCCGAGACGGCGCAGCTCGAGTTCGTACACCAAATCCGGCCGACGGGCTGGAGCTTGCGTGGATCGCCCCTATTCCTCGCGGATGGGCACGGAAGGTTTTGACCCGGCGGGCCATGAATAGACCCCGCGCCGCCAGTTGCTTCGAATTCGGAACAGATCGACGAACATCTGCCAGGAATCGCGCAGCAGTCGGACCTGGCTGCCGCGGATGTAGTACCAGGGAATCGGAACTTCGCTTACTCGATAGCCAAGCTTCAAGGCCAGGAAGAGCACTTCCACGTCGAAGGTCCATCCATCGAGCCGCTGGATCGGGAAGAGGGCCTGAGCGGCCTCGGCGCTGAAGCACTTGAATCCGCACTGGGTGTCTTGAAAGCCGGGCACGGCCAGCAGCCGCACCAGGGTGTTGAAGCCGCGCCCGATCCAGTGCCGATAGGGGGGTTCACCGAAACGGACCGCCCCGGGAGTTTCCCGGGAGGCGATGGCGATATCAAAGTCGGTGAGCGCCGGAGGCAGGAACCGAACGACTTCCTCGATTGGCATCGACAGATCAGCGTCGCAAATGAAGCGATAGTCTCCGCGGGCCGCCAACATCCCGCTGCGGACGGCCAGCCCCTTACCGGCCCGCGGCTCCCTCAGGACTCGAGTCGCGGGATTGCTGCGAGCGAAGCGATCAGCCGCCTCGGCCGTTCGATCCAGACTGCCGTTCTCAATGACCAGCAGCTCGGAGGTAAAAGTTTGGCTGTGCAGGAAGTTGTCGACCCGCTCCAGGGTCGCGGGGAGCCGATGTTCCTCGTTGTGGGCGGGGATGATCAGAGAGAGGAAGGGCCTCTCGCTGGAGGTCAATTGAGCAGCCGGTCTCCGAATACCGTGAAGGCGATGGCCAGCAGCACCGCGAATTCAAACAGCGCCATTCCTCCCAATAGGAGCGCCTCCCTCATGCTGAAGGACCCGATCCGGCGGATCGGACGAAGCTCGGGGCGGACGTCCATCGGCCGGAGGGCCTGCGAATCGAACGCCTCCTCCAGCTGCTGCGGTTCCGGCTCGGGTGCCGGTTCGGGCTCGGGAAGCTTCGGGTTAAGCAGGGCATCCACCAGCATCTGGATGTCCTCCTGGTCCATGATTTGTTGCCGTTCCTGCAGGCTGGAGGCAAAGTGTTCGATCGCGTCCGCCATTACGATGCGGGCCTGCGGATTGGCGCGGTCCACCAGGGTTTGGGGGTTGGTGAAGATCAGCAGCGCTTCCAACTCCGGCAAGGCAAAGCCTTGGGCTTCAAAATAGCGCCGGAGTCCGCGGGCCAGGGCTAGGGCGCGGAACTGTAAGTTCGGCTGAGCCGGCTTGAATTGGCGGGTTCGGCCGTTGAACGACATCCATTGGTCTTCGCTGGCCCGGAAATTGCCGTGAGCCGCACTGGGCTGGATCAGCCGTACTCCCTGCGGGCTAAACAAGATCATCGGGGCCAGCACATCGGTCCCGACCAGGGGGACATTACGCAAGAGGGTATGCTCGTCGCCCAGCACCCGGCCGATCTTGCGGGTGATGAAGTCCTGGGCTTCCATCTCGCCGTACCAATCGAGCCCGTGCTTCAACGTCGCCAGAATCCGATGCTCAAGGCTAATGACGCCTTGCTCGTTGCGGAATTTAGATCGGTCGTTGATTTGCATGGCGGCGAACCACGAGATTATACAGCGGGGGTAGTTTGCCACGGTCCGCGGTGCGGCTCCATAGGTCTCGAAAGCTATAATGATTGTCGTATGCGCCGTGCCGTTTTCCTGATCCTCGGCTTGCTGTTAGTCACGAGTTCCACCGCCGCAGCCCAAAGCGAGCGGGAGATCCTGGTGCTGAGTGCGAGTGGGCCGCTCACGCCTGCCGCGCTGGAGTACCTCGATCGGGGCCTGCAGCTGGCGGAGCGGCGAGAGGCCGAAGCCCTGATCCTGACCCTGGACACGCCAGGCGGGCAGGTCGAGCTCATGAACCGGATGATCCAGTCCATTCGGGGCAGCTCGGTGCCGGTTGTGATCTACATCGCCCCGCGGGGAGCCATCGCGGGAAGCGCTGGCACGGTGATTACGCTCGCCGGTCACGTGGCCGCCATGGCTCCCGAGACCGCGATCGGCGCTGCCAGCCCGGTCGGAGGCCAGGGAGAAGAGCTGGGGGAAACGATCGAAAGAAAGATCAAGGAAATCTTGAAGGCGGAGGCCCGCGGGCTGGCCGCCCGCCGAGGTGAGGCGGCAGTGGCGCTGGCGGAGGCGACCATTGAGGAGGCCAAGGCAGCCTCGGCCGAGGAGGCTTTGCAAGCCGGACTGATTGACTTCATCGCCGACGATCTGGACGATCTGCTGGTCCAACTGGATGGCTTCACGGTCGAACTGGAGAGCGGCCCGCGAACGCTACGCACCGCGGCCGCCGGGTTGATCGTGGTCGAGCAAACCTTCATTGAACAGCTGTTGGGGACCCTGACCAACCCCAACATTGTTTTCCTGCTGATGGCGATCGGAGTGCAGTCCATCCTGATCGAGATTTCCAGCCCCGGCGGATGGGTGGCGGGCTTCATTGGAGTGATGTCGCTGGCGCTGGGGGCCTTCGGGCTTGGCGTGCTGCCGGTGAACTGGACCGGGCTGATCTTCCTCGCCACCGCCTTCGTGCTATTCATATTGGACATCAAGGCGCCGACCCACGGAGCGCTCACCGCGGCCGGGGTGGCCTCTTTCATTGGCGGGGCGCTAATCCTGTTCAACTCGCCGGGGACGCCCGAATTTCAGCGGGTGTCGGTCCCGTTGGTTGTTGTGACCGGGCTGGCCATCTCGGCCATCTTCTTGACGATTGTGACATTTGCTCTCCGCGCCCAGCGCCTGCGAGTCGAGGTCGGCCAAGAGGCGCTGATCGGGCGGACCGGAATCACGAAGACCGAGCTGGCTCCGACCGGAATGGTCCAGGTGGCCGGTGAACTGTGGTCGGCGAAGGTCGAGGACCGTTCCCGGACTGTGCCGGCAGGGGAAGATATTGAGGTGACCGGAGTGGAGGGCTTGAGTCTCAAGGTCCGGGCCCGTGACGGTTGACGTGAGTTTCGAGGGCCTGTACACTAGCTTTCCCAATAGGAGAGGGAGGCCATGGCTGAAGCTGCCTTCCGTTTGATCGTCAAGACCGGCCCCAACCCCGGGACTGCCTTCGACTTGACCAAGGAAGTCACCCTGGTCGGCAGAGACGTAACCAACGACGTCACCGTCGGGGATGCGGAGCTTTCTCGCCAGCACGCCCGGCTCACCCGAACCCCAGGGGGCTACGTTGTGGAAGACCTGGGCTCCACGAATGGGAGCACCGTCAACGGTGAACGGCTGGTCGCCCCGCGGGTGCTCTCGCCAGGGGATTTGCTGGGGATGGGCCAGAACGTGACCTTGAGTTTTGAGGCGACCTCGCCGGAAGCGGCGCGAACGGTGATGGCTGGGGCAGTCCGGCACGGCGCGGCCCCCTCGCCCGCGGCGATCCAGGCCCGGACCCCGCAACCCGACGCGCCATCCCCACTGCCCATCGAGCCAGCCCCCCGCGGCGGCGCGAGGCGCTGGGTGCTTGCCGGAGTCGGCTGTCTGGTGTTGATCGGAATCTGCGCAGGGACCCTCTTCATCCTGGATACCTACTTCCCCGACATTCTCTACGCGCCATTCCGGATGTTGGGGCTTTCCGGCTGAGGCTGCTCGGCCAGACCTGTGCGGGTGGGCGGCCAAGGGCCGCCCTTGTGTTTTCTAGCGCATGAGACGAACGCTGACGCTGGTGCTCGCCTTAGGGATCGGCGGATGCGCCGTTCCTTCACCGACAGTCGCCCCAACCTCCGGGCCGAGTGACGATCCGTTCATCGAGGCCCGCCTGCAAATGGTAGAGACGGGCATCGTTGGCTGGGGGATCGAAGATCCGGCGGTGATCGAGGCGATGCGGGTAGTGCCTCGGCATGAGTTCGTTCCTTCGGAATACTTAGACCTGGCCTATGCCAATCAGCCGCTTCCCATCGGGTATGGCCAGACGATCTCCCAGCCGTACATCGTGGCGCTGATGACCCAAGCGCTCGATCTGCAGCCCGGCGACCGGGTGCTTGAAATCGGCACCGGCTCTGGATATCAGGCGGCGGTGCTGGCCCAGCTCGGAATCGAGGTGTATTCGGTCGAGATCATCGTCGACCTCTCCCAGGCCGCCGCGGAACGGTTGGCCGCCCTTGGGTATGGGGAGGTGCAGCTCAGGCAGGCGGACGGGTATTTCGGTTGGGAAGAAGCCGGCCCATTCGACGCCATTTTGGTAACCGCCGCGCCGGATCATGTCCCGCAGCCGCTGCTCAGACAGCTCAAGCCTGGAGCGGTGCTGGTCATTCCGGTCGGACCGGTCGGAGGGTACCAGGAGCTTTGGCGCATCCAGCGGACCGAATCGGGTACCTATGAGACAGCCAGCCTCGGAGGGGTCCGCTTCGTGCCGCTGGTCCGCGAGGAGAACTCAAACTAGAGCTGGCGCCCACAGCTTGCGGGCCGCGAACCAAGCGGCGAGGTAAGCGAGCGCGCCGGCCGAGAGGGCCGCCCGCATGCCCAGCTCCAGCGAGATCATGGCCGCCAGGACGCCGCTGATCCCAGCGGCGGCCCCGTTGATGGCCCAGGCCCACGGAATGGCGCCGGCCTCAATCCGGCGCAAGCCGGATGCGAATGGGACGCCCATGAGCAGCCCCAGCGGAAATAGCAGCAGTACCGCCAGTGCCAATCGAGGCCCCGGCGGCCAGGGTAGCCCCAGCTGGATGAGGGCGGGCAGGCTGACAACGGTGATGGCAAGCAAAGCCGAAAGCAAGCCAAGAGTCCCTTTCAGGGGTATCCGGGTCGAGAGACGACTGCCGAGACCGGAGGCCGATAGGAGGGTCGCCAGCACGACGGCCAGGGCCAATGCCGGGCGGTCCAGCAGCAGGGTCAGTCGCTGGATCAGCGGGATTTCGACCAGCAAGTAACCAGCCCCCAGCGCGGCGAAATAGGCGATGCCGGAGGGCGGAAGACCTCTCCCTCGGGCGAAGAACCGGGGGACCAAGATCAACCCGGCCGCCAGCGCCGTCATCAATCCCAGCAAGGCAATCAGAACGAAGTAGCCGCTGCCCCCGAAGGGCTGCCAGCTCAACCCCAGAGCGGCAAGAACCTCGGGCGTCTGGCGCCAGCGGAAGTAGTGAAAGAAATAGGGCCAGTCATCCGTTGGCGGCCGAATGTTGAAGTCGTATTCATCGATCGTGCGATCGAACGAGGCCAGCAACCGGCTGAACAGATCGTAATAGACCGGAAAGGGCAACCGATTGTGACGATTGAGTTCCTCATCCCGCAGATCGGGAAGCCAGACCGGATCGAACGCGTTGCGCTCCAGAAAGGCCCGAACGGCCGCAAGCTCTGACGCCATGATAGGCCGCCGGCTCGCGATCATGCTCACGGTTCGCATCCCCCGGTACGCCAGCAGGTGCTCGCCGGGATCTTCGATCTTGTGTTCGTGCATCGCAGCCAGGAGGGTGGCCCAGGCCCGGGCCGATTCGCTGGGCGGTGTGCCGGCCCAGCGAGTCAGTACCAGCAACCCGTCTGGCGAGAGATGGCCGAACGCGGCCGAGAGCGCTTCCACGGTGAGCGGATAATGCTCGGTCAGGCTGAAAGCGCCGCTGGTCACCGGTCGGAAAGGATCCGCCAGGGCGAAGTCGACGATGTCATACTGCTCTTCGCTCGCGAGCAGCGCGCCGCGGCTTGGCCGACTCAGCAGGCTGAGGTCTGGATTCAAGATCAGGCGGCTGCTGCTGTCGGCGAGTGGGCCGGCCAGTGCATCCATGATTAGTGGCTCATCCCGGCTTAGATGTACCTGAGCGGCTCCGGAGGCCAGCGCGACCAGCGCTTCCAGGCCGGCTCCAGGCGTGAGCACCAGCGTCTTCGCCCCGGGCCGCAGCTCATAGGCTAAGCGAGTCGGCATGTAACTCGCCAGGGCCTCAGCGGCGGCCGAGTCGGGATCGACCGTCGTGATTGGAATCGGCCCGTCTCCGTCGATGAACAGCGCGGACTGTCGGGGGAGATCGAGGTCAGCGTTCAGGCTGATCCCGGGAAATACATGGGTGCCGGCCCCTTCCACGACATCCAGCCGGCCCGATGGGCTCCAGCGGGTTAGCACGGTCTGGGCCGCCGGCGCCAGTTCGGCGAGCGACAGTGGCTTGTAGGGCGACAAATTGAGCTGCAGCGCAATTGGGAGCCGGAAGCTGGCGAGCGCCGATAGACCCGCCAAGAGCACACTGCTCCAGCGCAGACCCTTGCGCCGCGAAAAAGCCGCGCTGGACAACAAACCCAGGCTGACAGCCAGCAGGACCGCTCCCTCCGCCCGGACAAGCGCCATGGCTCCGAGGGCGAGCGGAACCCCCAGGGCGGAACCGGCCAGATTCGCGGCGTAGGGACGATGGGCCTCCTGGCCAGCTGCGGTAAGACACGCTCCGATGCTCCAACCCGCAAAGAAAAAAGGGGCGGCGGCCGAAATGAAATACCCGGCCAGGACCGCCAACTGTCGAGGATCCCAGGCAACCGCGAAGGAATCGAACGGTAAGTAGTTCATGACCCAATAGGCAAGGAGGACCGATCCGGAGTAGGCCAGGGCCAAGCTGGCCAATGAGCGGACTACCGGCCGAAAGGCCAAGACCGTTCCACTGGCCGCGAACCCCATAACCGCCAAGCTCACCACCAGGAATGCAAAACTGTGGAATTGTTGGATGGCAAACAAGCGGGTGAGAGTGACCTCAAAAGCCAGCGAGCTGGCCGAGATCAGGACCAGCCCGGAGGTGGTGCGCCGCGGGGCAGACTCGGGCATTGCGGGATTCTAAGCGAATGCCAGTGAACCTAACCCGGACTGAGATCTGCACTATGCTTAGGCTATGGCTGTGACGTCAATCCGGAGAAGGGAGGCGAGGCTGCTAGTTGGCGTCGCGCTGGTGGCCGCCTGCCAAGCGGCCGAGCCTGAGACTCTGCCGCCGCCCTCGCCCGAGACCGAGATCCAGCTGGAGCCACAACTGCCGACGGGGGTGCAACTCCAGGCTAGCTTCGCGGTCCCAGGTATGCTGGACGGGCAGCCGGAGGAGTTCCCGTTCATAGTGGTTTCCCCGCAAGCTTCCCCCGGAGGGACTTGGTGGACCGAGGATGCGCTGCCCATCTTGGACGCCTTGCTCGGAGAAGTGCTCGAGACATACCGAGTGGATCCTGACCGGGTGTATCTCACCGGTCTGGGCGAGGTTCAATGGACGCTTTACGAAGATGAAGGCCACATCGGCACGTTCGAACGGGCCTATCGGGACCCGCAACTCTACCTGTGGCTGCTGGAACACCAGCGCTGAAGGCCGGGTGAGTCGAAGTGAATTGGGGCGATCGGGCTAGGGCCGAAACGGTTCGGCTGCGATCAGGGTCTGGGCGTTCACCGCGTCCCAGCCGATCACGATCTCGCATTCGCTCGTCTGGTCGGCCTGCCGGGCCTGGTCTTCAGTAACCCCGAGCAGCGTGACGACTGCTACCGTGGCCTGATCGGGATGAATTGCATCCAGGTTGATCAGGGCCAGGGCGCCGGTGCTCAGGCCGCCGAGTCGAAGATAGACCGGCGAATCAAATGCGATCGTCTCCTGGGTGACCGTGAAATCACGGTACTCGCTGGGAACGTTGAACTGCTGCAGCACGGGACAATCCATATAGAAACCGTAGGGGTGAGCCCCTTCAGGCCAGAAACCCGCCGGGAATTCGTAGCTGAAAGAGACCGCCCAGGTCCCCGGTTGGGCCTCGGGTCCGACGGCGGTCGGTAAGCTGGTCGGAGCGGCCGGGGTCGGGGTCGACGGCGCCAGCCCGGGGCGCGCCGCGCAGGCTGCCAGCAGCAGACCCCCGAGGATCATACCGGCTACCCGCGTGTCCCGCGGACGAGTTACCATTCTCTGAGCGGCTCCTCGCTCCGTGGCAGCATTCTAACTTACCCCACCGGGCGCCCACGGGTTCGAAGCCCCGCTGGCTGGATCCGCCTCAACCCTGCCTGAGTTTGAAGCCCGAGAAGTCTGAGTTCGGATCAGGGAGCGGCCCGCACCGACGCCTGCAGGATCCGCGGGAGGGTTAATGGGAATCCTACGCGGCACATATCCCATTCTGATAAGCCCTGAGTAAAGTTGCAGCAGTTTATTCGCAAACACAGCGAACAAGAAAGAGGAGGAACAGAAGTGATGCGTCTTTACTGGGGCTCTCCGGGACAGCGGCTGGTTCGCCACCCAATCGAATTCAATGGTGGGCGGCGGTTGCCAATCGAGGTCCGGGCCGATGACGAGGCCTATCTCATCACCGCTGAGGTGCCGGGAATGGTGGCCGAAGACCTGCAGGTCGAGGTGCTGGAGGACCTGGTCACTCTGCGCGGGGAATTCAAGCCAGATGGCGCAGGCGAAGCTCTGATGAGCGAGCTCGACCGGTCCGGTGGGTTCTACCGGCGGATCCGGCTGCCGGAGGCGATCGATGCCGAGGCAGTTGAGGCGAAGGTTGAGAACGGACTGCTGACCGTGCGGGTGCCGAAGGCCGAGGAGGCCCGCCCGAAAAAGATCGAGGTCAAGGCCAAGTAAGTCCCCCGAATCGCATGGGGTACAATGGGCGGCGCTCGCCGCCCTTTTGTTTTCCCCCCCAGCCGGAGGATCTTTCCCTGTTTCCAATTCGAGACGCGGTCCGATCGAGTCGATTTCCGGTCGTCAACGTTGCTCTGATCGCGGCCAATGTGCTGAGCTTTCTCTTCGTGACCTCGCTCGGCCCGAACGGATACGAGCGGTTCTTGGGTGAGTTTGGCGTAGTGCCGGCGCGGCTCTCCTTTGAACAGCCGCTGACGCTGTTGACCCTGTTCACTTCGATGTTCTTGCATGGTGGCTGGTTTCACTTGCTCAGCAACATGTGGACCCTCTTCATCTTCGGCGACAACGTCGAAGATCAGATGGGATCGGGTCGCTATCTGGGCTTCTATCTGATTGCCGGCACGGTTGCCGGGCTGGCCTACGCGGTCGTCAGCCCGAACTCAACCATCCCTACCGTGGGAGCCAGTGGCGCCATCGCGGGCGTGCTGGGCGCCTATTTCATCCTCTTTCCCCGGGCGCGGGTGACCACCTTCATCCCGCTATTCTTCTTGCCCTGGTTTGTGGACGTCCCGGCCATCGTGTTCATCGGCATCTGGTTTTTCACCCAACTCTCTCAAGGACTGCTATCGCTTGGGGCGATTGGCGACTTTGGCGGGATCGCCTGGTGGGCGCATGTCGGCGGATTCCTGGTCGGACTGTTGTTGGTGAGGGCCTTCGTGGCGCGCCCTAAGACGCCGCAGCTTTGGGTTCCGGATGACCGCTGGTCAGGCTGAACCGACCGCAGGAGGCGACGAGCGGCACCAACCCGCGCTCCTGGCGCGGGTCAGCAAGGTTTTGCTGCGGCTGGCCCTCGTGGTGCTCCTGGGAGTTGCGCTTGGGGCAGGAGCGTATTTCGGAGTGACGCTCGCCATTCGCCAATTGGGCGAGCCCACTCGACAGAATTCCGCTCGGATCGCCGCCCTGGAAGCTCAGCTGCCGGAGGCCGAGAGCAGACTAGCCGAGCAGCAGGAGTCGGTGGGCGTACTACAAGGTCAGCTCGAGGATCTGCAGGCACAACTTGGCGATCAGGGACGAGGGCAAGATCAGCTGGCAAGCCAGCTCACGACCCTGGCCGACCAGCTCGAGGATCTGACCAAGAGAATCGAAGACAACACCCAAGCACAGGATTTGCGGGGCGATCTGCAATTGACCCGCGCGATGCTGTCCTTGGTGCGGGCCCGCCTCTGGCTGGTGGAGAACAACCTCGGGCTG
>CAYHSI010000022.1:0-15428 GCA_964359225.1 uncultured Anaerolineaceae bacterium | reverse complement strand
CGACCGGGGAAGTGCTGGAATTGGCAGACAGGCGTGACTTAGGATCACGTGCCGCGAGGCGTGAGGGTTCAAGTCCCTCCTTCCCCACCAGAAGATGACCCTGCCC
This sequence comes from uncultured Anaerolineaceae bacterium, assembly GCA_964359225.1. Lineage (GTDB taxonomy): Bacteria > Chloroflexota > Anaerolineae > Anaerolineales > E44-bin32 > JADFRG01. The sequence continues at coordinate 15,322 of CAYHSI010000022.1, read as the reverse complement.
ATCAAGGTCGACTCCCAAGCCCTGGACGATCGCCAGGTCCAGCTCACGGTGGAAGTCCCGCCCGAGCGCTACAACGCGGCCATGCGGTTGGCCGCCCGGCGGCTCAGTCAGCGGGACCGGATTCCCGGGTTCCGTCCGGGGAAGGTCCCTTTCGAAGTCGTGGTCGGCCGCTTCGGAGAAGAAGCCATTTTCGATGAAGCCCTCGATACGCTGGGGCAGGACGTCTACCGGCAGGCGATTGAAGACAGCCAGCTCGACCCCTTCGCCCCCGGCACGCTCAACGAGGTGGTCAGCCGAGAGCCGCTGGTCCTAAGATACGTCGTCCCGCTGGCACCCGAGGTCGAGCTGGGGAACTACCGCAAACTGCGCCTGCCCTTCAAGCCGGCCGCAGTCCAGGATGAAGCGCTGGACCGAGTGATGGAGGACCTGCGCCAGCGGCAGGCCATCATCGAGCCGGCCAGCCGGCCGATCCAACTCGCCGATGTCGCGCTCGTCGACCTCGAGGGCCGGCTCGACCAACCGGCCGAAGGCGAGCAGGCCGAGGTCGTGAAGCAGGAGGGCCTGTCCCTGCTGGTCGAAAACGAGACCGATTGGCCCTTTGCCGGTGTCGCCGGACACCTGGTCGGCCGGGCGGCGGGCGACGAGGTCAGCGCTCAGCACAGCTTTGCCGAAGATTATCCGAGCGAAGAGCTGCGAGGGCGGGGAGCCACGTTTCACTTCCGGGTCCGCGAGGTGAAATCCAGGACCGTGCCGGTCTGGACCGATGATCTGGCGCGCAGCCTGGGCGACTACGTGGATCTGCTCGACCTGCGAATCAAGGTGCGAAAGAGCCTGACCGACAGCGCCGCCAAAGAGGCCGAGGCAGGGTACGCCGATGAGGTCATCGGCAAGCTGGTGGAGCAAGCCAAGATCCAATTCCCGCCGCTGCTGACCGAACAAGAGATCGACGACCTCATTCATGACCTGGTCCACCAGCTCGAGGCCCGCGGTCTGAGCCTGGACCAGTACCTGAAAGCAGAAGCTAAGACCGAGATCGACCTGCGGGACGAGTTCCGCGAGCGGGCGGAGCGGCGGGTGCGCCGGGCGCTGGTGCTCGGAAAGCTGGTCGACCTGGAAAAGTTTGAGGTCGAGGATGCACAGATCGAGGGCCGCATCGGGCAGATGGCACGAACCGTGCAGGATCCGGAGGGCAGTGTGAGGCGGGCGCTGTCCACCGACTCCGCCAAGCGGCGAATCCGGAACGAGTTACTATTCGAGCAGGCGGTCACCTTCTTGGTGGCCGTGGCCAAAGGCGAAGACCCGACCCCGGCGACGGTGAGTTCCGCCGAACCGACCCAACCCTAAAGGGCAAATAGCTCCTATTGCCCTGCTGACCTGAAAGGAAGAGAATCCAATGAATAGAGGAGAAAGCATGTACACCGATGACCCCCAGGCACTGATCCCAATGGTGATCGAAACCACCGGTCGGGGCGAGCGAGCTTACGACATCTACTCCTTGCTGTTGAAAGAGCGGATCGTATTCTTGGGCATGCCAATCACCGATCAGGTCGGCAACGTGATCGTCGCCCAGCTGATCTGGCTGGATGCCCAGGATCCGGACCGCCCGATCCGCATGTATATCAACTCCCCGGGCGGAATGATCTACGCCGGCATGGCCATCTACGACACGATGCAGCAGCTCAGCGCGCCGGTCCAGACGACGGCGGTCGGCGTGACCGCCTCGTTCGGAACGGTGCTGTTGGCGGCCGGGAAGCCGGGCCACCGCTACGCCCTACCCAACGCCACGATCCACATGCACCAGCCGCACGGCGGTACTTCGGGTCAGGCTACCGATATCGAGATTCAGGCCAAGGAAATCTTGCGCCAGCGCGAGAAAATCAATACCATCCTGTCCAAACACACCGGCCAGCCGATGGAGACCATCGAACGAGATGTCGAGCGGGATTTCTATATGGACGCCGAGGCGGCCAAGATCTACGGCCTGATCGACAACGTGCTCGCCCCGGTTGAGCATGCGGACCAAGAGAACGGCAAGGGCAAAGAGAAGGTCAAAGAGTAGGCTCGCATGCGGGAGATGGACGAGCTTTCGCGGCGCTGTTCGTTCTGCAATCGTAACGAACAGGAAGTCCAGCGGCTAATTTCGGGCCCCGAAGGGGTTTACATCTGCAACGGATGTGTCGACCTCTGCGGCGAAATGCTGCAGGGCGACTCCGGTCGGGGCTCCGCGCTGGGGTTGTCTCCAGTTGGGAAGCCGTCCCTCTCTCCTCAGCAGATCTGCGACCGGCTCGACGAATACGTCATCAGCCAGGACCACTCCAAGCGGGTGCTGTCAGTCGCGGTCTACAACCACTACAAGCGGATTGCCAGCCATTCCAGATCGGCGATCGAGCTGGAGAAAAGCAACATCCTCTTGGTCGGTCCAACCGGGGTCGGCAAGACCCTCTTGGCCCAGACCCTGGCCCGCATCCTGGACGTCCCGTTCTGCATCGCCGACGCCACCGCCCTCACCGAGGCAGGCTATGTTGGCGAGGACGTGGAGAACATCCTGCTGCGGCTGCTGCAGGCAGCCGAATTCGATACCGCCCGGGCCGAGCGGGGGATCGTCTACATCGATGAGCTGGACAAGACTGCCCGCAAGTCCGGAGACAATCCCAGCATTACCCGCGACGTTTCGGGGGAAGGGGTCCAGCAGGCTTTGCTTAAGATCATCGAGGGCGCAGTGGTGAACGTGCCACCCCAGGGAGGCCGCAAACACCCCCATCAGGAATTCATCCAGGTCGACACAAGCGATGTCCTCTTTATCTGCGGCGGCACCTTCGACGGAATGGCAGAGCTCGTGGCGGAGCGGGTTGGACGGCGGGGTCGAGTCGGGTTCCCGGGGACCGGCGAGGAGCGGGAGGCCAGAAAGTTTGACGATACCGAGCTGCTGCGCCTCATAGAGCCGGAAGACCTGATGAGATACGGGATGATTCCTGAGCTGGTCGGGCGGCTTCCCGTGGCCACCAGCGTCGATCCGCTCGGAGTTGAAGCGCTGCGGGCAATCCTCACCGAGCCACGCAACGCATTGGTTCGCCAATACCAGCACCTCTTCCAGATGGATGAGGTCGAGCTGGTCTTCACCGATGACGCCTTGCAGATTGCCGCGGAACAGGCCATCGACCGAGAGACCGGCGCCCGCGGGCTGCGCTCGATCATCGAGGCTGCCTTGCTGGACGTGATGTACGAGATTCCCTCCCGGCCAGAGGTGCGCAAAGTGATCGTCGATGAGCAAGTGTTCTCGGCCGGTCAGCCACCCCGCTTGTTGGATCGCGACTCGCAGGAGTTGGACGCCGGAGAGGACCGCGATCTGAAGGCCGCAGCTTGAACCGGTCCTTGCGAAAGGACCGGGATCTGAAAGCGGGCTAGACTCTTACCAGAGCGAGCAATCATGCGGGGCGCTGAATTCAGCGCCCCGTTCAGCTTACGGACCAAAATGATCGAGCCGCGTGACCTGCAGGGATGGGTAATCGACATGGACGGAGTCCTCTGGCGGGGGGAGACTCCGCTGCCCGGGTTGCAGGAATTCTTCGGGCTGCTCCGTGACCGAAAGCTTGGGTTCATCCTGGCAACCAACAACGCCCGCCAGACCGCGGAGCGAGTGGTGGCCAAGCTGGCCTCCTTTGGGGTGTCGATCCATCCCGAGCAGGTGCTCACCAGCTCGGTTGGCGCGGCCGCCCACCTGCAATCCCAACTTCCGGCAGGATCCCCCGTGTTCGCCATCGGCGAGCAGGGGTTGATTGAGGCCCTTGAAGCGGCCGGGTTCCCAGTCGTCCCGACTGCGGAAGGTGCCCGGGCGGTCGTGGTGGGAATCGATTCGGAGCTGAGCTGGAAGAAACTGGCCGAGGCGGCCTACGCGCTCCAGAACGGTGCCTTGTTTCTCGGCACCAACCCGGACGTTTCTTTCCCCACCGAGCGAGGCGAGGCTCCCGGGAATGGGGCGACTCTGGCGGCGCTGACCGCGACCACCGGCAGGCAACCGATGGTGTTCGGCAAACCCGAGCCCCATCTATTCAGGCAGGCGCTCGCCCGACTCGGGACTCGGCCCGAGCGAACGGCTTCACTGGGGGACCGATTGGAGACCGATATCCTAGGAGGCAGCCGGGCCGGGCTCAGGACCATTCTGGTATTGACCGGGGTCACTTCCCGTTCGGACTTAGCGGGCGCCGCAGTCCAGCCGGACTGGGTGTTTGAGGATTTGGTTGAACTCTGGCGGGCTATGCAGGGCTGAGGCCTTGAGCTCAACCGCCGATCCGGTGCCGGCGCTCAGCCGCCTCGACCGTCATCGGAATGTCAACTGAAATCCGAGTGCCGCGCCCGGGAACCGACTCGATCTTGAGGGTCCCGTTGACCATCTCCGACCGCTCATGTAAGTTGACCATTCCCAGGCTGCCGCGCTGCTCGTAGTTGTCCTGCACCGCGCTCACGTCGAACCCGGCTCCGTTGTCTTCAATCTCCAGCCTGGCCAGGTCACCGGTCCGTTTTAGCCGGACCCAGATCTGCTCGGCCTTGGCGTGCTTGCGGGCATTGTTGACCGCCTCTTCCACCAAGAAGAACACCACCCCTTGCTTCCCGACCTCCATGGCAGCCTCAATCTGGGGATCGACGTCGATACTGACCTTCTGGTGATGCATCTCCTCGAACTTGCGCGATAGGTCCTTCAGCGCCGCCAGCAATCCCTCCGATTCGAGGATGAGCGGCCGCAGGGTGAAGAGCATCTGCCGAATCTCTTTCGAGGTCCGGCGGGCCAGTTCCTCAATCTTGAAGAGTTCGTCGGAGGCGGACTTGGGATCCCGCGCTATCAAGCGGCGGGCGAAATTCACCCGCATTGCGATCGCCCCGATCGATTGGGCCGGGCCGTCATGCAGGTCGCGGGCCAGTTTGTGGCGAGCTTCCTCCTGGATCTCCGCCATCCGCTCCTTCTCCTGCTCGAGCTGCCCATACAAGCGGGCGTTCTGCAGCGCCACGACGGCTTGCTGGGCGATCGCCTCTACCAGCTCGATCCCCGCTTCATTCAATTCTTCCGCCCGAGGATGCCCGAACAGCATGATCCCATACACCTCCAGGCCGACGACGAGCGGAATGCAGACCGCAATGCTGCAGCGCCGCAGTGCCAACAGCCTCCCCAGTTCCGGGTCACCGGCGGGGTCTTGGGTGACCTGCAGCTGGCCGCTCGACATGGCCTGCTCGACAACTCCGACCCGGCCGGGGATCACGGCGTTTTGATCGGCGTGCAAGAAGCCCCGCGAAGAAACCAGCTGAAGCGTGTCGCCGTCGTACATCAGAAGCGCGCTGACCAGCTGCCCGGCCGAGGAATCCAGGCCCGCCAGGGCACTGGTAGCCAGATCGAGCGCCAGATCCATCACTCGCTCGTAGTTGAGGGCCGAATTCAGAGTCGCGGTTCCGCGCAGAACCGTCCTGAGCTTCTGGACTTCCTGCTCAAGCCGGAGGCTGCGCTCGTCGGCCGGCGGAGGATCTGAGCGGCGCCTTTTCATCGAGTTGGATTCATGATCGCCAAAGCGAAACCCCTGGGCCTCCACAGCGGTCCCCGAGGTCCAGTATCGGCGCAAGCCGCACTTGACCGCCTTACAGTCGCCCTACAAACCCGGGATGTAGAAGAATTCAGGTATGATTCTCGCCGATGCCCGCTGAATACCTGCTTGCGCCCTCGATTCTCTCTGCAGACTTCCTGCGGCTCGGCCAAGCCATCCAGGAAGTAGAAGCCGCCGGGGCGGACTGGATCCACATCGACGTGATGGACGGGCACTTCGTGCCGAACATCAGTATGGGCCCGATTGTCGTGCGTGCGGCCCGCCGGGCGACCGGTCTTCCGCTCGACGTCCACTTGATGATCACCGACCCGGATCGATACCTGGAAGCCTTCTCCGAAGCCGGGGCCGACTCGCTGACCGTACACGTCGAGGCCGCCGGCCGCCTGCATCGAACGCTGGAACAGATCCACGAGCTGGGCCTGAGGGCCGGGGTTGCCGTGAAACCGGAGACCCCCGCGGGTCAGGTCTACGAAGTGCTGCCGCTCTTGGATCTGGTGCTGGTCATGACCGTCGAGCCTGGTTTCGCTGGTCAATCTTTCATCCCGGAGACCCTGCGGAAGGTCGAGCAGTTCCGCGATTGGCAGAACGCAGGGCTCACCCGGGCCCGGATCGAGGTAGACGGGGGAATCACCGCCGAGACCGCCCCGCTGGCGGCCAGGGCCGGGGCCGAGGTGTTCGTCGCAGCCAGCGCAATCTTCGAGCATGCCGGCGGGGTCGGTGCCGGAGTTCAAGCCATTCTGGAGTCGCTTGAACTGAAGCCGATACAAGAATGAAAAGACCGCCCGATGGCGGTCTCAATCTGATTTCGAACCGGAGAACTCAGGCCCGCCCAAGGCGCTTGATACACTTTGCGCAAAACGTCCTGCGGACAAGCTTGCCGTTCTCCATGACTCGGGTGCGCTGGAGATTCGGACGGAAAGTCCGCCGGGTTGCCCGCATGGAGAAACTGCGGTTGTGACCGAAGGCCGTCGTCGTGCCGCAGCGTTCACACTTTGCCATGATTTCTTCCGCCTAGAGCCGGGCAATCTTACCATAGAAGACCTGCTGGCTTGCCCTCGACGATGAATCCGGAACGCGCCTACGGCTCGATCACCGTTTCGCACCACGCGATTGCCACGGTCGCGGCCAGGGCCGCCCGCCAATCATACGGCGTCGTCGGTATGGCATCCCGGAATCGATTCGCCGGGTTGAGCGCCAGGAAGGCCGCTCACGGGGTAGAGGTGGCGGTCGAATCGGATCAGATCCTGATCGACATCTACCTGGTCGTCGAATATGGTACCCGGATCTCAAGCGTGGCGACCAGCGTTGCCAATTCCGTGCAATATCAGGTTGAGCAGTTCATCGGGCTCCCGGTAGCCGCGGTGAACGTCCACGTTCAAGACCTGCGGGTGAGCGGAGAGGAGTGAGGTCAGAACCTCCTAGCCACGCCAGGCAGCGGCTAGCCATGCGCTACCGCCATATCGACGGCCGAATGCTGGTGCGGCTGACCGAGGCCGGCATGACCTGGCTGCGCACCAACCAGCAGTCGGTCAACAACTTGAATGTGTACCCCGTCCCCGATGGCGACACCGGAACGAACATGCTCCTGACGATGCAGGCCGCCTTGAAGGAGGTTGAGTCGCAGGAGCAACGCTCGATTGGGCGGTCCCTCCATGCGCTGGCCCACGGCGCGCTGATGGGTGCCCGCGGCAATTCGGGCGTGATTCTCTCTCAGCTCTGGCGCGGGTTCGCCCGGGTGCTAGAGCAGGCCGAAGAGATGGATGCTCCGGCTTTTGTCCACGGGCTGGTGGAAGCGCGGGAAACCGCCTATCGGGGGGTGGGAGAGCCGGTGGAAGGAACGATTCTTACGGTTTCTACAGACATCGCCAACGCTGCCCAGCAAGCGCTACGGAATGGAGCAACCTCAAATCTCGACATCCTCGAAGCAGCCGTACAGGCCGCCGACGAGTCGGTCGAGAATACCCCCAATCTACTTCCCCTATTGAAGCAGGCTGGGGTCGTGGATGCCGGTGGCAAAGGGCTCTTCATTATCTTGGAGGGAATGCTCCGGGCAGCTCGGGGGCAGGCGCTGGACGTTCCGCTGATGACGATTGGAGAGATTGATTTCCAACGAATCGGCGGGGTCAGCGACGTCATCGAGCCGGGCCAGGACTGGGAGGTGGTGGTGGACTTTCGTCCGGCCGGAAGGCTCGATCTAAAGTCCTTTGCCGAGGAGCTTACTCAGCTCGGCACCTCGATCCAACTGGGAGAAGGTGACGGCATCGTCCGCATGCATATCCACGTCCTTGACCAGACCGAGTATCAGCCCATCGAGTTCTGCAAACAGAAGGGAACAGTCGTCAACGTCCATATTGAAAACTTGATGGATCAGATGGAGTCCACACTGAAGTTGACCCCAATCGAGCACGGTCAGCTTGCCGTGGTGGCGGTGGTTTCCGGTGCGGGCATGGCCCGGGTGATGGCCGATTTCGGAGTCGCGGCGCTCATCAACGGCGGCCAGACGATGAACCCCAGCACCGAACAGATCCTGGCGGCAGTGGAGGCCCTACCGACCGACAAGGTCATTGTGCTGCCGAACAACAAGAATATCATCCTGGCGGCCAAGCAAGCCGCCGAACTGAGCGCCAAACAAGTCCAAGTCGTCCCGACCCGTTCGATGCCGCAAGGAATCGCTGCGCTGTTGAGTCACCAACCCGACGGCGGCCTGGCCGAGACCGCTGAAGCGATGGCAGCCGCGTCGCAAGAGGTCAAGACCGGCGAGCTCACCCGGGCCAGCCGGGCGGCCGTGATGGATCAAATTCAGGTGAACGAGGGTCAAGTCATCGCGCTGCTCGACGACAAGTTGGTCTGCGCATGCGACGACTTGTCAGAAGCAACCCTGAGCTTGCTCAGGCAGGCCGAGGCGGAAGGGGCTGAGCTCATTACGCTCTATTACGGCGCCGGGCTTTCGCACTCAGAAGCCTCCACGATTGCCGATCTCGTTCGCCAAACCTACTCGGCCCAAGAACTCCAACTGGTTCACGGCGGCCAGCCCCACTACGACCTGATCGTCTCTGTGGAGTGATCATGAGCGCGATCCACATTCTCACCGACAGCTCGGTTCGGTTCCTCGATCCCACGCCGGTCGGGCATCCGCAGGTTCATTTTGCACCGGTGACGGTCCGCTTTCCCGACCGATCGGTCGAAGAGCGGCCTGACCTTGGCCTGGAGGCCCATCGCTCGGCGTTCACGGCCAATCCGGGCGATGCGGTCTGCGATCCCCCAAGCGTCAAACAGCTCGAGCGAATTTACTCCGAGCTTCAGCAGCACACTGATCAAATTGTGTCCATCCATACTTCGGCCGGCATCAGCGGGTCCTACCGCAACGCGCTGAAGGCCAGCGAGTCCTTCCGCGGTCGCAGCGACATTCAGGTCGTTGATTCGACCAGCCTCTCCGCCGGGTTAGGAATCCTCGTGAACGCGGGCTTGAAAGCCGTTGAGCGAGGTTTGAGTCTGGAAGACGTCGTGCGGCTGGTTCGGGGCTTGATCCCCCGGCTGTACGTCGTATTCTTTCTGGACGACCTGACCTATCTGGAACGAAATGGTTTGGTGAGCAAGTCCCAGGCAATTCTCGGCAACATGCTTGGCATTCTGCCGTTCCTGACCGTCGAGCACGGTCGATTGATCACGATGGAGAAAGTCCGCAACCGCCTACGGGCCCAGGAGAAACTCGTCGAGTTTGTCACCGAGTTTTCTTCCATCGAGCACCTGGTGCTGCTGCACAGCAGGCCCGAGCCCGACGATGAGACTCGGTTGGTTGCAGAACGACTGCAGGCCATGTATCCTGACAACTCGATCGCCTTCCTTGACTATGGCCCGGCGGCGGCGACTTATATCGGGCTGAATGGATTGGGAGCGATCGTCTTGGAGAACGAGGGCGAGCCCGGATAGTCCTGTGAATCCAGCTATCGAGAAACTATCCCAGGAGCGGGAGAGACCGTGAACGAAGCTGAGCTCGAGCCCGAAGAGCTGGAGGGAGACGAGCCCGCCCAGCCGGAAGCCAGCACAGAGGACCCCGGTTCGACAGAGCCGGCCTCGCTGGACACCCCGCTGACCAGCGTCCCTGGGATTGGGCCAAAGTCCGGCAAGACCTTGCAGAAGCTCGGGCTTGAGACCCTGGAGGATTTGTTCTGGCACTTGCCCAGGCGTTACGACGACTACTCCCAACTCAAGACCATCAATCGGCTTTGGTACGGTGAAGAAGTCACGATCATCGGAACGGTGGAACAAATCTCGGTCCGCACCGTGCGAGGCGGCAAGCTGAAGTTAGTGGAAGCCAGAATCGGCGATGGGACCGGCTCGATCGGAGTGACCTGGTTCAATCAAGCCTGGATCGCCAGTCGGCTCAAACCAGGCGAGGCGGTCGTGCTTTCCGGACGGGTCGAGCAATATTTGGGAAAACTGACGATGAACGGACCGGAATGGGAGCCGCTCGAGGCGGAGCAGATTCATACCAACCGGATCGTTCCCGTCTACCCCTTGACGGCCGGCATCACGGCAAAGTGGCTCCGCCGGGTGATCAACTCCGTCGTGACTCGGCTCGCCGGCCGCGTTCCGGATCCAATCCCAGACCTCATCTTAGGCGAGGCCAACTTGCAGCCGCTCGGCACCGCCTTGCGCCAGGTTCATTTCCCCGATTCCTGGGAGCAGCTCAAACGGGCTCAGCAACGATTGGCCTTCGACGAGCTGCTCTACCTTCAACTCGGCGTACTGCGCCAAAAGCAAGGGTGGGCCAAGTTGGAGACCGAGCCGCTCGAGGTTGGGCCGGAGTGGCTGCCCCGATTCCTGTCCAACCTGCCGTTTCAATTGACGGCCGCCCAGGATAGGGCCTTGCACCAGGTCATTCACGACCTGGCCCAGCCGCATCCGATGAATCGCCTGCTTCAAGGCGACGTGGGCTCGGGCAAGACCGTGATCGCGGCCGCCGCCATCGGCATCGCCGGAGCCCATGGAGCCCAGTCTGCCTTGATGACTCCGACCAGCATCCTGGCCGAGCAGCATTACACCACCCTGCGTGAGCTGCTGCCTGCCGCGGCAGGCATTCCGGCCGATCGAATTCGATTGCTGCTCGGAGCGACGCCTGAACCCGACAAGGCTCAAATCCGTAAAGAGCTCGAGAGCGGCGAAGTTCTGCTGCTCGTCGGGACTCACGCCCTGCTAGAAGACCCGGTTGATTTCTCCAAACTTGGGTTGGCGGTGATCGACGAACAGCACCGGTTCGGCGTATCGCAGCGGGCCGCCCTGCGCAACAAGGGCGCGGCCCCTCACCTGATGGTGATGACCGCTACCCCGATCCCACGCTCTTTGGCCCTGACCCTCTACGGGGATCTGGATCTGACCCTGATCGACGAGTTTCCCCCCAATCGCATTCCGATCGAGACTCGGGTGCTGCGCCCCATCGAGCGGTCCCGGGCCCACAGCTTCATCCGCGGCCAGTTGGAACAGGGCAGGCAGGCCTACATCATCTATCCGCTGGTCGAAGGATCGGAACACGTCCAGGCTAAGGCCGCCGTGGACGAGCACGCGAAGCTTCAGCAGTCGGTCTTCCCGGAGTATCGGCTTGGATTGCTCCACGGACGGCTGGGGCAGGAGGAGAAAGAGCGGGTGATGGCGGCCTTTCGGTCTGGCGAGCTGGCGGCGCTGGTCTCGACCTCCGTAATCGAGGTTGGGATCGACGTCCCCAACGCTACCGCGATCCTGATCGAGGGCGCCAACCGCTTTGGACTGGCCCAGCTGCACCAATTCCGCGGTCGGGTCGGGCGCGGCGCGCATCCTTCCTTCTGCCTGCTGATCCCGGAGACCGAGTCCGAAACCGAGAATGCCCGGCTGCAGGTCATGGAGCAAACCGGAGACGGCTTCAGGCTGGCCGAGCTGGACCTCGAGCAGCGCGGGGCCGGTGACCTCTTCGGCACCCGGCAGTCCGGGTTCGAACTGCGGGCCGCCCGGTTGACCGATATCCGCCTCATCGAGAAGGCTCGCAATCACGCCGCGAGCCTTTTCGCCCGCGACCCGCAGCTCGAGTCGCCGGAACACCAGGCCCTCGCGCTGGCCGTGGATCGATTCTGGGCGAACGGAAAGGGAGAAATCAGCTAATGGTCCGAGCCGTATTTCCCGGAACCTTCGATCCGATTCACCACGGGCACATCGACATCGCCTCCCGGGCGGCCCGAGTCTTTGACGAATTGGTCGTGGCAGTCTATAACCGCCCGCTCAAGAGCCTGTTGTTCTCCCCGCAGGAGCGGCTGGCGCTGGTCGAGCAGAGCTTTGCCGGAGTAGAGGGGGTCCGAGTTGCGTTGTTCGGCGGCCTGATTGTCAACTATTGCCAGGAAATCCAGGCTCAGGTCATCGTGCGCGGGCTGCGGGTGTTCTCCGACTTCGAGCACGAATTCCGAATGGCACTGGCGAACCATCGGCTCGCTCCGGATGTGGAGGTGGTGCTCTTCATCACCCAGGAGGAGCACAGCTTCTTGACTGGCACGACCGTCCGTGAAATCGCTGCGCTGGGCGGCAACGTCAGCAGCATGGTGCCCCCTCACGTCGTAGCCGCCCTGCAACGGCGTTTCAAGGAGCTGGGGGACGACGCCCTGTCGCCGACCTCCTGGCGCGATTGACCCCGGTTGACCAGAAATCCAGTTCGGTGTACTCTTCGACCCTTGTGACCACGGGCTAGCGGGAGGACCCGGAATGGATATCCTGCATCTGGTGGACCGATTGGAAGAGCTCTTCAACGAGAGCCGACCCATTCCCTTGACCCGCAGCGTCCTCGTCGACGAGGATCGGGTGCTCGAGATTATCGACCAGATGCGCATCTCGATTCCCGACGAAGTGAAGAAGGCCCAGCAGATCCTGACGCAGCGTGATCGAGTGATGGCCCAGGCTCAGGAAGAAGCAAACCGCACCCTGACCCTTGCGAAGCGCCAGGGCGAGGATTCGCTCGCCAAGGACGCGATCGTCCGGGCCGCCCACGAACGGGCTGAGCAGATCCTGGATCAAGCCCGGGCGGACGTCGAGACCGTCCGGCGCGACTCCGATGAATACGTCGTCGAGGCGCTTTCCACCTTGGAGGACGAGCTGATTCGGCTGCTCAATCAAGCCCGCAACGGGATCGCAAAAGTCAGCGCCGAGCGACAGCGCCAGCTCCCGCAAGAAGAGCTTGCCGAGCAGGCCTAGCAACCCGAGCCCTCGACACAGTTGGAATCCAATCGCGCCCTTTCGGGCGCGATTCTTTTCTACGATTCCACCCGTTCTTCGGAATAGGACGCCGGTTCGGCGGCCGGCCGGGACTTTACCCCGGCCCGCTCCGCGACGGCTTCGATAAACGCCCGAAAGAGTGGATGGGGCCGGTTCGGGCGCGAGAGGAATTCGGGATGGAATTGGCTGCCCAGCATGAAGGGATGGTTGGCCAGTTCGGCGATTTCAACCAACTTCCCATCTGGCGACATCCCAGAGTAGACCATTCCATGCTCGGCAAGGATCTCCCGATAGGTGTTGTTGAACTCAAACCGGTGGCGATGACGCTCCTCGATCGCGGGCACACCATAGGCCCGCTGGGCGGCGGTCCCCGGCACCAGTTCGCACGGATACAGTCCCAACCGCATCGTGCCGCCCTTGTCCCCAATTCCGCGCTGCTCGGGAAGCAGGTCGATCACCGGATGGGGAGTGTGCGGGTCGAATTCGGTCGAATTGGTGTCCTCCGATCCGAGGACTTGGCGCCCGAATTCGATCACCATCGCTTGCATGCCGAGGCAGAGCCCCAGATACGGAACCTGACTCTGGCGGGCGTAGCGGGCCGCCGAGATTTTGCCTTCTATCCCACGGTGGTCGAACCCGCCCGGCACGATGATGCCGTGGGCACGTTTGAGCTCCTCCCAGCCCTTGCCTTTCTCGAGCTCCGCCGAATGCAGCCACAGCAGTTCGGTCTCGACCCCAACGGCCAGCGAGGCATGCCGGACCGCCTCGCGAACGCTCATGTACGCATCCTGCAGCTCCACATACTTCCCAACGATCGCTACGCACACCCGGGGCCGGTCCGTGCGCTCCTGGGCCACCAGTCGCTCCCACTCCGACCAATCGGGACGTTTCGACTCGCTCAGTCCCAGCCGGTGGGTAATGTAGTCCCCCAACCCCTGAGCCTCAAGCCGGAGCGGCACTTCGTACAAGATATCGGTCGTAATGACCGGGATGACCGCCTTTGGTTCCACGTCGCAGAACAGCGCGATCTTTTCTCGCAAACTCTCCCCCACCGGGTAATCGGAACGGGCGACGATCACGTCCGGCGTGATGCCGATCGAACGTAGCTCCCGGACCGAGTGCTGAGTCGGTTTGGTCTTGAGCTCGCCGGTGGCCCCAATGTACGGCAGCCAGGTGACATGGACAAAGAGCGAGTTCTCGCGCCCGATTTCTGACCGCATCTGCCGCAGGGCTTCCAGGAAGGGCAGCGATTCGATGTCGCCGACCGTCCCGCCGACTTCGACCAGCACGAGCTCCGCTCCGGTTACCTGGCCGACTTCCCGGATCCGGGCCTTGATCTCGTTGGTGATATGCGGAATGGTTTGAATCGTTCCACCGAGGAAGTCTCCCCGCCGCTCCTGAGCTATTACATTGGAATAGATCTGCCCACTCGTCAGGTTGCACACCCGGCTAAGTCTGACCTCCGTGAAGCGCTCGTAATGTCCCAGATCCAGATCGGTCTCCGAGCCGTCATCCAAGACGTACACCTCCCCGTGCTGGTACGGGCTCATGGTCCCCGGATCGACGTTGATATACGGGTCCAGCTTCTGGATCGAGACCTCGAAGCCGCGTTCCTTCATCAGCTTGCCGAGGGCCGCCGTGGTGACTCCCTTACCAACCGAACTCACCACCCCGCCAGTCAGAAAGATGTATTTGGTCATGGAATCCTCCCCCATAAAGGGCGGTGGGGAGTGTCGCCCCCCGGCGAACTCCCCACCGTCAGAAACTAAACGGATTACGACACTCCAACCCTCATCCGACTAGGCGCTCCAGATCGCCAACCGCCCGCCGCATCTCTAGCAGGACCAATCCAAGCTTCGCCTTCTGCCTGGCCAGGACGGTCAGCACGGCCTCCTGGCCGGAGGACATCAACAACACATAACCGCCTTCGCCGTGGATATAGACCTCGTCCAGCATACCGCGGCCCAGTTCGGTCGCGATCCGCTCACCGAGGCTGATCATCGCCGCCGACATCGCCGAGACCCGATCCTCTTCGACCCCGCCGGGCAGCGAAGACGCCATGATCAGGCCATCCACACTGACGATCGCGGAGGCTTCAATGTCCGGAGTCCTGCTCTGCAGATCCCTCAGCCGGTCGACCATGTGGTCGGTCCGGGTCTTTTCCATCATCGGTCACCCGGCCGGAACGGGGGACAGTCTACCATCATTTCCCCTCCTCCAACCCCTGTGGGATCGCCACTCGGATTTGCTTCGCCTCGAGATCGATGTCCAGGATCACGGAAGAAATGGCGGGCAGCAGCAGTTCCGCACCGTTGGCCGCTCGCACGACGTACACATCGTTGCCGCCGGTCTCGAGGATTTCGCTGACTTCACCCAGACCGCGACCTCCCACTTCCACGACCTCCAGGCCGAGGATCTGCGAGTGGTAATAGACACCGGCGGGGAGCGGTCCGGTCCGGTCCATCAAGATACGAACCTCCAGGCCTCGGAAGTGCTCCGCCTGA
>CAYHSI010000021.1:0-15685 GCA_964359225.1 uncultured Anaerolineaceae bacterium | reverse complement strand
CCGGCCGCACATGCCGGTGATCTCTTGTGGACTGAGCGAGATTCCCTGGGCCTTCGCCATCTTGATCGAGATGGGGCTGAACTCGGTCAGGAACATCGAGCAGCAGCGAGTCTCCAGTCCGCAGGCGCCCATGCCGCCGATGATCTTCGCCACGTCCCGCGGCCCGATCTGGCGGAAATCGATCCGTGAGTTTGGATGGGCCTCCTGAAGGGCGTCCCTCAGCGGCTTGAGGTCCAGCTTGTCTTCGGGTTCGTAGTTGTAGAGGTAGGTCAGCCGAGATCCATCGAAGGAGAATTCGGCCTTGGCGATCTTCACCCCTTCAAGGCCGAATTCGGCCGCCTTGGCTCGGCAGTCGATCATCGCTTCCAGTTCCTTGCGCTGCCACATTCGCCGCTCGACCAGCTCTTGGGCCGTGGCCCGCCGCTCGATTGGCTTCAGCCCGCCGCCCGCCTTGGAACGGCTGACCAGGGTTACGACTTCCCCCATCTCACGCCCGCGAGTGGTGGAGACCAATACGAAGTCGCCCGGTCGCAGATCGGCGACCCCGCCAGCTTCAAAGTGATACAACTTGCCGAGAGGTTGAAACCGGATGGCCACCGCGCCTGGGGTGGCACGTTCTGCCGTGGAGAGATCCATGATCGGCAGAGTATAGCATTCGCCCCGGTGACCGAGAAGGGGGCCTCGGTCCGGGCGCCGCAGGGACTGCTCGCCGCAGGCCGAGCTAGTCGATCATTTCGATGGGGATGACGTTCGACACAGTACGGGCCTGGACGCTGATCCGGGCCGCGACCTGTTCGGCGATCGAGGTCAGCGCCCGCCCGACCTCCGAATCCGGGGCCGAAATCACCACCGGCATACCCTCATCCCCGCCCTTGCGGACCCGAACGTCGATCGGGATCGAACCCAGGAAGGGCACCTGGGCTGCTTGAGCCAGCCTTTCCCCGCCGCCTGCGCCGAAGAGATCCAGCGATTCCCCGCCCGGCAGCTTCAGGAAGCTCATGTTCTCGACGACCCCAAGGATTGGAACCTTCAGCGTACGGAACATCTCCAGCGCCCGCCCAGCGTCTTCGACCGATACCTTTTGCGGCATGGTCACTATGACCGCTCCGCTGAGCGGCATGGATTGCGAGAGGCTGAGCGAGGCGTCGCCGGTCCCGGGAGGCAGATCGACAATCAAATAGTCCAGTTCGCCCCACTGCACGTCGGCGATGAATTGGCGGATCGCGGTGTGCAGCATCGGCCCACGCCAGATCAGCGGCTGCCCCGGCTTAACCAAGAACGCCATCGAGACCAGTTTCACGCCGTAGGCCTCGGCCGGCGCCATCTTGCCGTCCCGGGGCGGCGGCAATCGATCCACCCCCATCATGGTCGGAACATTGGGCCCGTAGATATCGGCGTCGAGCAGCCCCACTCGGGCCCCGGCCCGGGCGAGGGCGGCAGCCAGATTGACCGCCACCGTCGTCTTGCCTACTCCACCCTTTCCGGAGCCGACCGCCACGGCGTTCCGGATCGGGCGATCAATCAAGCCCCGCGAGCGGCCGTCGAAGGGTACGTTGGAGGTCAGCTTCAGCGAGACTTCCGACACCCCCTCCAGGCTCACCACTGCCGCTTTGGCCTCCCGCTCGAGCTGATCCCGTAATGGACAGGCCGGAGTGGTCAGTTCGACGGTGAACGACACTCGCCCATCATGGATCGTGAGATCCTTGATCATGCCCAGGCTGACCAGGTCTTTTCCCAGTTCGGGCTCTTGGACCTGACCCAGCGCCTTGAGTACTGCGGCTTCGCTTATCACCTTAGTCCTCGGGGACGCTCAGTCCGCTCGGCGGGCAGCCTTCTTGGCCTGCTTTTCGGCGATCGCCGCTTCGTCTATCGCGTAGTTGAGCGGGCGGACCGAAGCATAGTAAGAAGCGGGTTTGGAAAGTTTGGCCTTGTTATAAATGTTTTCTGCGAAGCGATCGTAAGTGGCCAGCTCGAAGTCGTGGTCCATCCGGATCGCCTCGAACGGACAGTACTCAGAGCACAATCCGCAATTCATGCAGATATCGACATCGATGTAAAACTCGCTGGGCTCCGCAATCGGGCGGCCGGTCGCCGGGTCGTCGGAACGAACAATCCAGATGCACTGTGGCGGGCAAACTTTGGCGCAGATCCCGCAGGATGTGCAGCGATCATGTTTCGTCCCATCTTCCAATTCATCGTAGATCAGAAATGGGATGAAACGGAACTCTTCCGGAATTGTGAGTCTCTCCTCCGGGTATTGAACGGTAAACACCCCGCGGGCCTTGGGCCCCTGCCGGACCTGCAGCGCCTCCGGGTTGTAGTAGCGGCGGCCAAGCCAGCGCAGGTCGTCGAGGTAGGTCTCGATGAAATGTTTCATCGTGATGGCCAGGCCGCGCAGGATCCCGATCCCGTACATCAGCGATCGACCTCCCCCAGGACGATATCGATCGAGCCCAAGATCGCCACCACGTCGGCCACCTTGTAGCCTTTGCACATCTCGGCCAGGGCCGTCAGGTTGATGAACGAGGGGGCCCGGATGTGATAACGCCACGGATTGGGCTTGCCAGTCGAGATGACGTAGAAACCGAGCTCGCCTTTCGGGTTCTCCACCCGGCCATAGGCCTCGCCGGCCGGAACCCGGACTTGATACTGTGCCTTACCAGTCTGGATCGGACCCTCCGGGAGTTGATCCACAGCCTGCTGCACGATCCGGATGCTCTGCCTCATCTCGTCCACCCGGATCAAGTAGCGATCGTAGACGTCCCCACCATAGCGGACTGCGACGTCGAAGTTGAAGCGGTCGTAAATCCCGTACGGTTCGGCCCGGCGGACGTCGTACGGAACGCCGGAGGCCCGCAGCACCGGCCCGGCCGTCGAGTAGGCGACCGCTTTCTCGGGGGTCAGTACTCCGACCCCGATACAGCGACTGCGGACGATCTCGTTCTCGGAGAGATACGCGTCGAGTTCGTCGATCCGGCGAGGCAGCCGCTCAAAGGCGAGCTCGCGGATTCTCTCGGGCACCCCGGGAGGCAGATCGCGGGCCAGCCCGCCAAAGCGGAAGTAGTTGCACATCATGCGCGAGCCGGCGGTGGCCTCGAACACATCCAGAATCAGCTCGCGCTCATTGATCGCATAGAGCGCCGGAGTAAAGAATGCTCCCAGGTCGTTCAGCAGAAAGCCGATCGCCCAGAGGTGATTCACGATTCGGGTAAGCTCGGCCATCATCACCCGAATGTATTGGGTCCTTTCCGGCGGCTCGATCCCCATGAGCTTTTCGACCGCCAGAGCATAGCCAAAGTTGTTGCTCATCGAGGAGATGTAATCCAGCCGATCGGTGTAGGGCATGTTCATCAGGAAGGTGTTGCGCTCCCCGATCTGCTCATGGTTGCGGTGCAGGTAGCCCATTACCGGTTTTAAGTCGCTAACCGTCTCACCGTCGAGCGTGACGACCATCCGGAAGACGCCGTGGGTGGAGGGATGTTGCGGCCCGAGGTTGACGATGATCTGGTCGGTCTTGATCCCCTGGCCGTCGCCATTCCCGTCGATCCGTCCCATCCCGGCGTAGAGCGCTGCATCACCTTCTGGGACCCAGCCCTCCGGTGAGAATTCGGGCGGGTACTTGACATTCATGTTGAACGGGACTTTGTCTTCGATCCGGTACACCCCGCCGTCCGGCCAGCGGTTCTTGAAGGGCTTGACCTCTTCTTCGTAATACCCCTCCCGCCAGTCTTTGCGCATCGGGTGGCCTTCAAAGCCCTCCCATAACAGGATCCGACGGAGATCGGGGTGGCCGGCGAAACGAATCCCAAACAGATCCCAGGCCTCCCGTTCCTGGAACTCGGCGCCTGGATATACTCCAACCAGGGAGGGCACGACTGGGTCCTCGCGGGGGACTTGAGTCTTGAAGACAAATGCCGATCCGCCTTCAATCTGGTAGGCGTGATAGACGACTTCCATCTTGGGGTCCGGCAGGTAGTCCACCGCGGTCAGCGACGAGAGGTACTCGTATCCGAGCTCGTCCCGCAGCCGGGTGGCGAACTCTAGCAACTTCGACGGGGGGACCAGATACCCGGAGTATCCCGCTCGTTCATCGCGGCTGAGGATTCCGGGAAACGCCTGCTCAAGCGGGTCGAGTTCGCGTGCTGTTTGCTCGGTCGGGCCGGCTGTCTGCTCGGTCATGCTGGATCGCTCCCTGGCTGCTTCGGGAGTTGGCTCACGCCGGCGCGGATTCCCGTTCCTGCTGAGCTTTGAGCTTTTCGGCGAAATCAGGGAAATCGCGGGGATCGACCAGATCCGGGCCGAGCAACGGCACCGGGATCGCTTCGGATGCCCCGCGCTGATACCAGCGGGCGGAAAGGACCGACTGCCCGTCGATCTTCTCCTGCAGCTTGATCAAGCCATGCATCAGTGCTTGCGGGGTGGGCGGGCAACCGGGGATGTAGACGTCCACCGGCACGTGTTTGTCCACGCCGGACACGACGTTGTACCCCTCTTTGAACGGCCCGCCGCCGGAGGCGCAGGCTCCCATCGCCAATACATATTTCGGCTCCGGCATCTGGTTATAGAGCCGGACAATCTGCGGGATCATTTTCTTGGTGACTGTCCCCGAGACGATCATGAGATCGGCCTGGCGGGGGCTGGGACGCAACACTTCCATGCCGAAACGGGATAAATCGTAGCGGCTGGCGGCAGTGCAGATCATTTCAATCGCGCAGCAGGCCAGCCCGAACATCAAGGGCCAGACGGAAGAGCGACGGCTCCAGTTATAGATCTTGTCTAGGCTGGTGATGGCGATTTGGGCCGCCAGCTCTTCAGGGATGGGGATTTCGGTCGTGGAGGAAATTTCGCTCACCGGGACCTCTCCGCCAGCCAGGAATTATACGTGCCAAGTTTCACAACTGTCAAGGAGAGGGTAATTTTGAAGATGCTGCTTTACAAAATGACCGGGGCGGATCTCTGTTCCGACGGGGCAGGAGGTTCGTTAACTACTGGTCCCTCATCTTTGACGGAGATTCAGTACGAGGTTCCACAGCAGTAGGATTCCCAAGGCACCGGGAAGTAATGAGTCGCACCAGACAACCGGGAACACGTAGCCTCCCAACAGAGACTCGATCACTGGCAGAGAGAATAGAAGCAAGCCGAAAGCAGATACGACGGCCATCAAGATGAGGTAAGCAACTCTATTGGTTCGTAGTCGACCGGTGATGAGCGCTCGAATAAACAGGCCCTCCATGTGCCCTAGCTCGAATTCACTATCAAGATAATCGAGCCCAGATC
The DNA here is from genome assembly GCA_964359225.1 of uncultured Anaerolineaceae bacterium. Classification (GTDB taxonomy): domain Bacteria; phylum Chloroflexota; class Anaerolineae; order Anaerolineales; family E44-bin32; genus JADFRG01. The sequence continues at coordinate 10,408 of CAYHSI010000021.1, read as the reverse complement.
GACCAGGCCTGTTGCGATACCCCGGCCACCCCGGGAGAATTAAGGAGGTTTCACCGAGGTAGTTCAACTCCTCCTCCGCAACTGGGGGCCAGAACCGGCTTTCATAATCTGCCGAACTGTCAGCCAGGCTCTAGTACCTCCGGAGGGTTCTGCCTAACTGCTTGATTGTGTCCCGCCCGATCGGCAGGTTCACTTGTTGAGAGGGATATCGACATATGCAGCCACGGCCTCAGCGTGCTCATCGTGCCCGACAACGATGACTCTGAGCTCAGTGTCATCCGAGCTCTTTTCAAATACCGGCCAGACTGAGAGTGGTACCTCGTCCTCCGGCCAGTTTCCACGGGGCTCCAAGACAATCGAGATATCGGCCGGCAGATAGGTAACCAGGTCTTCAACCTCTCTCCACTGTTCAGCTTTCTCCGAGTAGACAAGCAGTTTGATCCCGAAATCTGCCGGAAAGATGTATCTATTTTGCGACTGATTGGCAAGAAGAATCCAGTACTCACCTTCTAGTGCTGCACCCACGGGTTCAGGGATGAAATGCTCCAACGTAACCTCCCGATTGATCCTCTCGGTGCCAACGATGGCAGCAACCTGGGGATCGCCTCTGTACTGGCAGGCGGCAAGAAGTACGGCTAGAAGCGCAATCCTAGTCCGTGTCATAGAACAATGGCTCCGCAGGGACGGCCTGGCCGGTCGCGACATCTAGTTCCCAGGCTGGCCACCTGAACATTCTTTGGTACTCCACTGTCGACGTCATTAGCTGGACGTGAAGCCTCGAGTCACTTGGAAACGGGCCATCAATGGAGTTGAAGAAGAAATCGTGCGTCGCATTCGGCGATACATACGTATCTTCGAAGAACTGCCGATAGACTCGCCATGGGAAGTCTGTTCCGTCTGGGGCGACCTTGTATTCAAGGATGTCGACACGGGAGACTTTCAGGGTCGAGTCCGAGCGGTTAAGGATCTCTACTCCAGGGATTCTCACACCCTCCTCATACTGAGCATAGTGTAAGTGCAGATCCACGTTCGGCTCAGCTTTCTCCAACGCGTTCCGGTTCGCTTCGGATGTGAATGCCTGGTTAAGCAAACTAAATGCCTTCATCGCGAGCAGGAAGCGATTGGCAGTCAACCCCTCCCACGAAGCTCCGGGAGCCGGGCCAGGCACACTGGAAAACCGAGGGCCAAGGATACTCAGCTGAACCGTGGAGATATGGTTCGAAAGCGCATCGGGGTCGGTCATCGGATGGACGCAGAAGCCGTACCTCGCATTGAGGGCCAGCTGCCATTGGGACTCCGAATACCCATCCGGCACAGGTGTCGGGATGGGCGTTCCGAGCGGGACCGTTGGGATCGGAACCGGCGTGACCCGGGGCGTAGGTGTCGTCTGAGCAACCGGTGTGGCACTCGGTTCGAGGCTGATCAAAGTGCCGAGAATCGGGCCAGCTTGACGAATCCAATCCAGTAGCTGAGCGCTGAGGCGCTCAAAGACACCCACGCTCTCCCGATCTGCCTCCGCAAACGCCGTGGCAAGAGCCATCAGATCGGCGCTGAACTCCGCCAACCGGTCGGCTTTGGCGGTGATCGAGTCCGCAGCCTCTAGACTCAGATCATGAACCTGTGGACCAAACTGGCCGTCATACCCAGGGGAGCTCGAGCCGACCGACAAGGTCTCGGCACCCAGCTTTTGTAGGCGGTTGCCGACTCCGCCATTTGCTCTGCTATCTCGTTCAGTTGGGCTGGATCAACCCGTATCGTTGCCACTGACTGTCCCTTTTCAGGACCCCAGCTGCGTCGATTATATGATACCTACCTGAACAAAATGCTCGGTGTTAGCGAGAGATCCATCAGTGTCGTGTCACCCACACGGTCAAAGTTTGATGGACGCCTTCACTGACGTCCAACCTGTGCTTAATTTCGAAGATCACATTGACAAAATTCTCAGCCGAATCTACAATCGGATGGACGATGGCCCACGACTCGCGACAGCGCATCCTGGAACATCTGAAGAAGGCCGGCCAGGCGTCCGTTGCAGAACTCAGTCGGGCGCTGGCCCTCACTCCAGTCACGATCCGTCACCACTTGGAAGGCCTGCGGAACGAAGGCTTGGTAGGCAAGCCGGTGGCTCGCCGGAAATCGGGGCCGGGACGGCCAGAGATGATGTATCGCAGCACTCCCGCAGCCGACACCAAAATGCCGCGCAACTACGGAGAGCTCTGCGGCTGCTTGCTCGAGAACCTGCGGGCAGCATCTGGAGGACGGGACCTAGAAGCCGTCCTGACCGCAGTCGGATCAGAGCTTGGCGGGCGAGAGTCGGTGCCCCACGGCTCCAACCAACTTCGATTTATCAAGCATTACCTGGAAGACCGCGGGTACTTCCCCGTCGTATCGCAAGACGAGGGACGGCTTCGGCTGGAACTGGCCAATTGCCCTTACTTGGAGGTCGCCCGTGCCGCCCCCGCGCTTTGCCACTTCGATCGGGCACTGCTCGAGGCGCTGTTCGGGAGGCCGGTGGAGATGGGGGGCCGGATTGTCCAGCATCAGCCGGTCTGCACCTTTGACATCGCCGAATGAAGGCGGGCGGCTTTGGTCCCCCTTTGGCTCATCAAGCAGGACCTGCGGGCCATCCGTTAGGTGAATTGACATTGACGGCAAAGGTTGATAAACTCTAGGATGATTATAAGAATTCTGAGAAACGAGGAATAAGGACCGCCAATGGCCACGATTGACTTACCGCTTACTGAAACCCTAATCGAGACATCGGAAGAAGTCACCCTCACGGAGAATGCCGTCCGCCGGGTCAGGAAGCTGATTGAGGAACGCCAGCTGATCGGCCACTCGCTGCGAGTTTTCGTGTCGGGGGGCGGCTGCTCCGGTATGCAGTACGGCATGGGCCTGGAGCCCGAGCCGCGAGAAAACGATCTGCGCTTCGCCTTTGACGACGTCCAGGTCGTGGTGGATCCGATGTCGATCAGCTACCTGGCCGGCACGGTGATTGACTACACGGACGAGCTGATGGGCGGAGGCTTTCGGATCGAGAACCCGAATGCCGTTTCCGCCTGCGGTTGCGGGCATTCCTTCCGGACCGCCGAATCATCGGACGCCCACTCACACTCGCACTCTGATGGCTGCTGCTAGCAGCCCGATCGCTTAGCAGATCGCCTTTTACAGGTCGCTTAATGCGACCTGTACTTTTTTCAGCATGCAGCAGTTCCCTCGGTTGTTTACCCTCGAGCAAGCCAACGAACTTTTGCTAACGCTGCGCCCGCTGGTGGATAATCTGATCGCTACCCGCGATCAAATCGTGACCATCCGGCCCGAATTGGATTCCGGGGTTCAGAAAGCGCTGGGGAACGGCGCGAGCAAGGCGACTGGCGAACTGCTCAAGCTATTTCGGAGAATTGAGCGCCTCATCAACAAAGTCCACTCACACGGGGTGTTGGTGAAAGACGTCGATCAAGGGCTGCTCGATTTCCCAGCCGAGAAGGACGGCCGGGTGGTATTTCTCTGCTGGAAACACGGCGAGCCATCCATCGGCCACTGGCACGACCTGGACGCCGGCTTCGGCGGGCGCCAACCGCTCTAGCTCCCCCGTAAGATCGAAATCAGCATTCCGAAGGTCCCCACCATGACCAACCCGGCGATCGCGACGATTGGCGGGATCACGCTGCGCGACTCGGGCGCCTCCGCCGCGAAGGTCGGTTGGGCGACCGGACCGGCAGGCGTGAAGGTCGGCAAGCGGGTGGGGGTCACATCTCCCAGGTTGAATTGGGCGGCCAGGGTCGGATCGATGGTCGCGCTCGCCCGCGGGGTGGCAGTGGGTGGAGGCTCGACGATCGGCAGCGAGGCTCCCGGGGGATCGAGCACGACAAGAGGCGAATAGACCCAACCCACGTTGCCCGGAACCCCCGGATAGGCGATCTGGATCCAGTCTCCGCCGGGGGAGCGCCCGATGGCGGGAGCTTCCTGGCCGGCGATTAGCACTCCGATCAATTCACATAAGGTGCACGGGCCTGCACGCACATTGACTTGATCAGGAACCACAATCATCGGTCCGAGGGGGGTCCCGGTGACGGTCGGGATCGAGACCGTGGGCGGCTGGCTGAACTCCGCCGCGCGGGCAGTCGTCACCGCGGCTGGAACCGCCAGCACCACGGCTAGCACGCCTGCGGCCGAGAGGATCCGCCAAACAGCCTGCCGTGAGGGTGCGTTTCGTTGGTAGGCCATGCTTGGGTGGAGATCGCGCCGGCTAGCCGGAGGCCGGTGGATTGAAGTAGTTGTAGACCGCCCGGCCGAGCTGGGCGAAAAGGGCGGCGGTCGGCTCCCAGACCATTTCACGGTCATCCCAGAGGAAAATGGACACCACGTAGTCGCCTCCCGGCGAGTAGACAATGCCCGCGTCGCTGATGAAATCCAGCGGCGATTGGGTCCAGCCGTGCTTGTGCGCGACTCGGGTCCCATCGGGAACGCTGGCCTCAATCAACCAGGCGATCCGATTCTGTGAGAGCAAGTCCAGTATCCGGGCACACTCCTCCGGTCGAAGCTCCGCTGGAAACGCCGCCAGCAAGCCTCCCCCACCCTTGGCACAGCTGTATAGGTCGGCCAGCAGCATTCCCAATTCGGAAGCCGTGGTCTGGTTGAGCTGGTTGGGCCGGGTGTTGATATCGAGCCTTTGATTGGCGGGGGTTGCCGGCGGTGAGGCGGCGATCAACTGGGCGGGGGTGGTGAAGCGACGCGGGTTTTCAAACCAGGCCACGATGTAGGAGTTTTCCAATCCCAGCGCAGCGAGGCTCTCACTGACCGCTACCGGGCCCTGGACGAAATCGATCCGCTCCATCAGCCAGTTGGCCGGATCGTTCCCCGATTGGGTGAGCATTTCCACCAACCAGCGACTGGCTTCGTCATCCAGCGGCTCATCGAAGTAGCGGAAGAACGCGGTGGCGATCCCGACTTTAATCGTGGAGCCGGCGTCGAATGCGATGTCGGGCGAAACCGAGATGTCTTCGTTGAGGTAATAGCCGAAGTGAAGCTCCTGGCCGGTCCGCAAGTCCATCACGTAGATCACCACCAGCCCATCGAAGGCTTCGACGTCCAGGTTCTGCTTTAGCAGGGTCTCGAGAGTGGGCAGTGACGGGCGGTTTGCCTGGCTCTCGAGCACCGGAAGATTTACCCGCCGATCGCCGGGCGCGCTGAGGACCTCACCGACCAGCTCCACCGACCGTCCGACATCGAGCAGCCGGCCCGGCCTTCCGGGCTGGAAGTCGGCGCTGCCTGGAATGGGTTGGCTGGGCAATGCCGGTTCATCGTAACGGGCGGCGACGTCTCGCAGCGCACTTTCCAGCTGCGGCCGAGAGTACTCGGCCCGCAGCGGTACCCTCTGCGGCTCACCCGGTCGGTCCCAGAGGAAATCCCAAAACCCGCTCCAGAAATCGGTGTTGGTCCTGGCAAGTTCGCCAGCCGCCAGCATGGCCTCCGTGTCGACCTGGAAGCCGACCTGGGACGGCGATAACACGATCCGCTCACCTTCGTAGAACAACTCGACCGGAGTGCTGTAGGTTTGCAGCAATCGCTCCAGCGCCGACGGCTTGCTCATTCCACCGACCGGCACGCCCGCGATGGTCAGGCCCTCGGGCAGGTTCGCCCGCTCCCGGCTGTAGGCGATGAGCTGGAAGAAAAACAGAACTGCGGCCCCGAGCAGCAGCCCCAGCGAGACTAGACGCAGGAAGTTAGGCCCGTTGCGCCCCATGGTTTCGACCGGCGCGGGAGTATATCACGCAGGATTCAGCAGATGGATTAGACCCAGGCTCGCCGGCGCATCCAGCCGTACATCAGGATCGGAGTCGCCACCACCGCGGCCAACACAACGACGAAACCGATCCGACCGGTCCAGGAGGCGAATAGATCAGTCGCCTGGAAGAAGTTCATCCCGAAGAAGCCGACGATGAAGGTGAGCGGCATGAACAGGGTCGTAATGATGGTGAGAGTCTTGAGCACGTCGTTCAGCCGATTGCTGACCACCGAGAGATAGATCTCCAAGGCGCTGCCGACCAAATCCCGCAGACTTTCTAAAATGTCGTTCAACCGGACGAGGTGGTCATAGACATCCCGGAAGTACATCCGGTCTTCCGGCGAGAACTGCTGGAAGTCACCCCGTGCCAGTTTATTGATCACTTCCCGCTGTGGGGCAATCCCTCGGCGAATGCGCAGCAAGACTCGCTTGAGCGAAAAAACCTCAGAGAGCAGCGAGGGTTCGGGGTTGGCGAAGATCTCGTCTTCGATCCGGCTCAGATTCTCATCGATGCTATCCAGCAGCTCCAGATAATCGACTTCGGTCTCGTCGATGATGCGATACAAGAGATGGCCAGCCCCCCGACCCAGCACCCGCGGGTCTCGCTGAACGACACTCCATACCCGATCGAGTGCGGGGATGGGGTAATCCTGGAACGTGACGATGTACCGACTTCCGGCGAAGATGTCGATCTCGTCGGTCTTCAGCCCATGGCCGTCCTGCAACGGCGAATTGAGCACTCCGTGCAAGACGATGTACAAGTAGGCTCCCCAGTCATCTACCTTCGGGACATGGGTCTCATCCAGCGCGTCATCAATCGCCAGGGGGTGAAAACCGAAGACCTCCCTGAGCAAAGGTTCGACCGTTTCCCGCGGCTCCTGGTAGATATCGACCCACAGCAGGCCTTCCCCATTGGCGATGACCTCCCGAAATTCATCGCGGCTGAGCTCGGTTCGCAGCTCTTGGCCTTCAACCAGATGCATCGATCGGATCATCTCTTCTCCTTCTATTCCAGGTCATTGAGCTGCGCTTCAAGCTTGGTGGCGGTCTCTCGGACTGCGCTCAGCTTGGCCCGTTCGCGGGCGACCACCTCTGGCGGGGCCCGTTGGGCAAACTCGCCCCCGAGCAGGCCCTCCAACCGATCCAGCTCCGATTGCGCTCCGGCCAACTTTTCGGCAATCCGCCGCCGTTCGGCCTCCAGATCGAGCATTCCCGCAAACGGCAGGAAAGCCTCCACGGACCCCGCAACCAGCCGGACCGAATTCGGAGGCGGCTCCAGCGCGGCTTCGATCTGCAGCCGGTCGGGGTCCAGGCGAGCCAACCAGGCCAGCGCGGCTCGGTTCGATTGCAGGAACTCGGCCCGGTCGCCGGCTCGGATCGCGGCCTCGATCCGGCGTCCGGCCTCCACCCCTTTTTCGGCCCGTGCGTTGCGAATTGCCGTGACCAACTCTTGCACGATCCGGAATGCCGTCACGCCCTCCTGCTCCCACGGTTCCTCCGGTCCGGCCTCCGCCCACTTTGCCACGATCAAGGCCGGCTCCCAACCGCGCTTCGGTCCGTAGTGCGCCGGATGAGCCTCGCAGGCCGACCGGAGGGCCCCGAAGAGTTCCTCGGTCACGAACGGCATGTACGGGTGCAGCAACCGCAGGCAGTTGTGAAAGACGTGAACCAGCACCCGGCCGGTCAACCAGGCCCGATCGCCGCCTTCCTCGGTTTGGACCTTTGAGAGTTCCAGGTACCAATCAGCAAACTCTCCCCAGAAGAAATCGTGAATTTGCCGCCCGGCTTCCCCATATTGATGTCCGGCGAAGAGGCGGTCCACCTCGCGAATCACCTGGTTCAGGCGGCTCAGGATCCAGATGTCGGCCGGGGTACGAGGCGGTTTGCCTGCTGGACTTCCGGGCGCGGCGGCGATCGCCCCCAGGATGAGCCGGCCGGCGTTCCATAGCTTGTTGGCGAAATTGCGGCCGGCGGCCACCCGTTCCAGGCTCAGACTCAAGTCGTTGCCCGGGCCAGACCCGGTGAGCAGCGCGAAGCGCAGTGCGTCGGTCCCGTACTCATCCATGAGCTCCAGCGGGTCGATCACGTTCCCCAGGGTCTTACTCATCTTCCTGCCGCGCTCGTCCCGAATGAGGCCATGCAGATAGATGGTGGTAAACGGCACCTGACCAGTGAACCCCAGACCCATCATGATCATCCGGGCCACCCAGAAGAACAGAATGTCGTAACCGGTCTCCATCACGGTCGTGGGGTAGAAGCGTCGCAGGTCAGGCGTGTCCTCCGGCCAGCCGAGGGTAGAAAACGGCCATAAGCCGGACGAGAACCAGGTGTCCAACACGTCTGGATCTTGTTCCAGGCTGGCCGAGCCGCAGTGCGAGCAACGCTGGGGCGCCTGCCGGGCTACCGTGATCTCGCGGCAATTGGCGCAGTGCCAGGCCGGGATGCGATGCCCCCACCAGAGTTGGCGGGAGATGCACCAATCCCGAATATTTTCCAGCCAGTTGAAGTACACCTTGGTAAAGCGGTCCGGAACGATTCGAATCCGTCCCTCCCGCACGGCGGCGAGCGCCGGCTCGGCGAGTGGCTGCATCCTCACGAACCACTGGCTGGAGATCAGCGGCTCGATGATCTCGCCCCCGCGCTGGCTGCGGGGCACCTGCTGCAGATACGGCACAGTTCGGATGGTCAGCCCGGCCGCCTGCATGTCAGCCCACAGTTGCTCGCGGCAGGCATACCGATCCAGCCCGGCGTAAGGGCCCGCCGCCTCGCTCATCGTCGCGTCTGGGTTCATCGCGTTCACGATCGGCAACTTATGGCGCAGGCCGATCTGATAGTCGGCCGGATCGTGGCCGGGGGTCAACTTGAGCGCACCGCTGCCGAACTCTCGATCCACATATTCATCGGCGATCACCGGGATCGGCCGGTTCAAGATGGGGACCCGAGCGGTCGCACCGATGAACTTGCGATAGCGCTCGTCCTCGGGGTGAACCGCCACCGCGGTATCCCCCAGGATCGTCTCCGGCCGGGTCGTGGCCACCGGGATCGGCTGCTCGAATCCATCGACCCGGTACTTGAAGTAGTACAGAGTGGCCTCTTCCTCGGTGTACTCCACTTCGAGATCGCTCACCGCGGTCTGCAGGCCAGGTGACCAGTTGATCAGATAGTCGCCGCGATAGATCAATCCCCGCTCGTGCAGCCGAACGAAGGCCTCCGTGACGGCCCGCGAGAGGCCCTCATCCAGTGTGAACCGCTCGCGCTCCCAGTCGCAGGAAGCCCCGAGCCGGCGAAGCTGCTCGGTGATAATGCCTCCATACTTCCGTTTCCACTGCCAGGCCCGCTCGAGAAAGGCCTCACGGCCCAACTCATGTTTGGAGGTACCTTCGCTGAGCAGCAGCTCGCGCAGCTGCAGCTCGGTCGCAATGCTGGCGTGATCCGTCCCGGGCAGCCAAAGCGTAGGGACGCCTGTCATCCGTGCGTGCCGAATCATCAAGTCCTCGGTGGCGACGAACAGAGCATGACCGACATGAAGCCGGTCAGTAATGTTCGGGGGAGGCATCGAGATGACGAAGGGAGTCCCCTCCCCCCTCGGCCGAAAATAGCCCGACCGCTCCCATTCCGCATATAGGCGACGCTCGACCGGCTTGAAGTCGTAGCTCTTCGCCAACGTCAAATCCGCCATGCTTCCACCTCCTGACTCGGAGTTCCCACCGGCCGAACGATTCCGACCTTCAAACAAAAAAAACCCCTCGTCCATGAGGACGAGAGGGCCGGCCTCCCGCGGTACCACCTCATTTCGCCCCGACAGGGGGCGCGCTCCTCCCGGAGCACTGTATTCGATTGGGCGGGATTATAGCCGCGCTCGCGCCCAGGAGTCAACCGAGTAGCCGCGACTAGGGTTCCTCGAAGCTCGGCAGCGGGCCCGTGGCTTTGAGCGGTCCGCTCCACTCATCCGGGAAAAGCTCCAGCGCCCGCCGGGCAGTCTTTACCAGATTCGGGTCGCGGTCAAACTGTAGCTTGTGTACGGCCATTTTCGCCTCGAGGGTGTGCCACTCGATCAGACGCAGCAAGGCCACCATCCGCGATCGATTGTTGTCGACCTCCTGGCTGCCTTCTTCGCTCTGCACAAAACCGGTCCGCGGTTTCTCCAAGATTTCGATTAGCGAGGGAATGGCGGTGACATGGTTGAGGGAGGCCAGTTTCTGCACCGAAGCGTGGGCCTGATCGAGATCCGCCGAGCGCATGCTGCGGAAGCGGTGCAACTGGATCATGGTCAGCAGGGCAGTTTCTCGGACGATCGGATCGGGGTCTTCGATGGCGGCCTCGATCTCCGCGATCGCCGCGTCCTGCTGGGCCAGGCCCGGGCGATTGGCGAACTCGATCGCGGCCCGCTGCCGCGCCCCGGCGTCCGATCCGCGCAGATCGAACTCCGTTCGAGAACGCTGGATGAGCCGGCCGGCGGGCGTGGTTATGACACTTGGGGACTCTTGCCCAGCAAGCTTGGCCAGCTCCTCCTCGGGGGCATCCAACAAGTAGAGGGAGTGCTGGATCGCCGGGGTCAGCAGCGGGTCGTCGAGTTTGAGCAATTCATTGAGGTATGTGCGGAGTGAGTGGGCGCCGGAC
>CAYHSI010000020.1:0-16012 GCA_964359225.1 uncultured Anaerolineaceae bacterium | reverse complement strand
GCCATTGGCAGGCACGAGCGGGTCGGCAGCCTCGAGCCCGGTAAAGAAGCCGACCTGCTCCTGCTGAGCGTGTCCGACTACCGCCAGCTTGGTTACCGGTTTGGCACGAACCTTGTATCGACGGTCATCAAGAAAGGTCAAATCGTCGTGGCTGAGAGGACCGATGGATTGGACTGAAGCACCACTCGGCGTCCGGGTGGTTGTCATCGTGGCGGCCGCCGTCGCGGCTTGGATCTCGATTCGATTTGTGCTCAGGATCACGATGCGCCTGTTCGCCCTCGGCTGCCTGGGCCTCGCCGTGCTGGTGGTCATTGGCGGGGTCGCCGGCTGGCTGGGCTGAGTCAGGCTGACGCGGCACAAGTCACGGCACTAACGAAAACAGCCCCTCCGTGTCGGAGGGGCTGTTGGTTTGCGTCCCCTGCGGACTAGTAGTCCGGCATGGGAGGGCTGGGTGACTTATCTTCCTGGGGAACGTCGGTCACCAGGGCCTCGGTCGTGAGAATCATGGCCGCGATCGAGGCGGCGTTTTCCAGCGCACCCTTCGTGACTTTGGCTGGATCGATGATGCCGGCCACGACCATATCCACATAGTCGCCCGCCATCACGTCGTAGCCGATGTTCTTGTTCTTCTTCTCAGTCTGCTGACGGCGCACCGACTCGAGCACCACCGCCCCGTCCATTCCGGCGTTGCGGACGATGCCCCGCAGGGGCATCTCCAGCGCCCGCCGAACGATGTTGATTCCGGTGTTGATGTCCTCGTCCGGATCCTTGAGCTTGGTGATCGTGTCGCGGGCATTGATCAGCGCGACTCCGCCGCCAGGAACGATCCCCTCTTCCACGGCCGCCCGGGTAGCCGAGAGCGCGTCCTCGACCCGATGTTTCTTTTCCTTCAATTCCACCTCGGTGGCCGCCCCGACCCGGATCACTGCTACCCCGCCGGACAGCTTCGCCAGGCGCTCCTGCAGTTTTTCCTTGTCGTAATCGCTGGTCGACTTGTCGATCTCGACCTTGATCTCCTCGATCCGGCCCTTGATCTTGGCCGGGTCGCCCTTACCCTCGATGATGGTAGTGTCCTCTTTGTTCGAGGTGACCTTACCGGCCTGGCCAAGGTCGTTGATGGTGACCGATTCGAGCTTGCGCCCCAGCTCCTCGGTGACCACCGTCCCGCCGGTCAGGGTAGCGATGTCTTGCAGCATGGCCTTGCGCCGATCTCCGAAACCGGGAGCCTTGACCGCCAGCACATTGAGCATGCCGCGCAGCTTGTTGAGCACCAGGGTGGCCAGCGCCTCGCCGTCCACGTCCTCGGCGATCACGACCAGCTCACGGCGGCCCACCTGGACCAGCTTCTCCAGCAGCGGGACAATGTCGCTGGCCGCGGAGATCTTCTTGTCGTGGATCAGCAGGTACGGGGCCTCGATCACCGCTTCCATGTTTTCCGGTTCGGTGACGAAGTAGGCGGAGATGTAGCCCCGATCGAACTGCATGCCTTCCACATACTCGGTCTCGAACTCGAGGCCCTTCGACTCCTCGACCGTGACCACTCCGTCTTTCCCGACCTTATCCATCACCTCGGCTATCAGCTTGCCGATTTCATTGTCCTGGGCCGAGATGGCCGCCACCGAGGCGATCTCTTCCTTGGTGGTCACGTCGATGGCCGATTCTGTGATCGCGTCTGCGATTGCTTTGGCCGCCCGCTCGATGCCGCGCTTGAGCATCATCGGGTTGGCACCGGCCGACAGGTTCTTCAACCCCTCGGTCACGATGGCGTGAGCCAGAACGGTCGAGGTTGTCGTGCCATCGCCGGCGATGTCGTTAGTCTTGGTCGCCGCCTCTTTGAGCAGCTGGGCCCCCATGTTCTCATAAGGGTCGTCCAACTCGATCTCCTTGGCGACCGTTACTCCGTCGTGAGTGATGGTCGGCGAGCCGAATTTGCGATCCAAGCCTACGTTGCGTCCCTTCGGCCCGAGGGTGGTCGCCACTGCGTTGGCCAAGATGTCCACCCCATCCTTCAGGCGGCGGCGTGCGTCTTCCCCGAATGCAAGTTGTTTTGCAGCCATGCGTGTGAAATCCCTCCTTGGTATATGAGTATCAGTCGGTGATGATGGCGAGCACGTCGGTCTCGCGCAGGATCAGTAGCTTCTCGCCATCCACTTTGATTTCGGTACCACCATACTTGGCGAACAGGACTCTGTCGCCAACCTTGACGTCCATCTCGATCCGCTTGCCGTCTTCGTCGCGGGCCCCCGGCCCGACGGACAGCACCTCGCCCTTCATGGGCTTCTCCTTGGCGGTCTCGGGAAGCACGATACCGCTGGGAGTGACCTCTTCCTCCTCGAGCGGCTTGACCACCAAGCGGTCAGCCAACGGTTTGAACTTGATCTTCATATGGGTTCTCCCTCACGGCTAGGATTAGGCTTGATAAACGATTCGCCAGTTAGCACTCAGCAGGTCAGAGTGCTAACCAGCGACTTGAGTCTACCAAAAACGCTCACTGATTGTCAAGAACGATTGCGAGCGGCCCTCGGAAGGGAGAATCGCTTGGATTGCCACCTAGCCGCCGGCACAGAGTGAGCGGCCCTCGGCGACGATGGTCGCCACGATCGGGTCGGTACCATAGGCCGATACCAAGCCTTGGAAAACAGTCTCTGCGTCTTCACACTTCCTATCGAAAGCTAGCACCGAAGCGTAGGTGTAGTAATACTCCAGAGTCGTGCCTTTCAGTTCGAGGCCGGTCACTCCGGCTGCCCGCAGCTTCTCAGCCTCGTCGTCGCAATCTAGTATCGCCAAAGTGTCACAAAGCAACTCTGCATGGGCCTGATCGGTGCAGCCATCCACTGCACAGCGAAGGGTGGCTTGGGCGTTCTCGTAGTTGCGGGCCTTGAAATAGATCACCCCCAGAAAGCCCAAGAGTTCGGGGTTCCCTGGGTCAATCAGCACCGCCTGTTCCAGATTGCGGGCCGCGATGAAAAACTCGCCGTCCTGCAGGTAGGTCCGGCCGATCGCCAGGTACGGGATCGGATCCTGGATCCCTAGCTGCAGGTTAATCCGCTCGGCCTTCTCGAAGGCTTCCAGGGCTTTGGCAACCCGGCCCAACCGTCGGTAGTTGGCTCCGATCCGGAGGTACAGAAAGGTAAGGTTTGGGGCCAGCTCGGCCGCTGCTTCATACGCTTCGATGGCCCCCTCGTAGTCGCCATATCCCTCCAGCACCGTCCCATAGATCCGTTGGACATCGAGGCTGTTCGGATCCAGAGCCAGCGCAGACTGAATCTTGTCCAGGGCTTCGGCATAGCGCAGCTGATCCACGTTGAGCTCGGCTTCGTAGGCGAGCGCCAGCGGATTCTCATTGTTGAGCAGTTGGGCGTGTTTGGCGGAGGTCTCGCCTGTGGTGAAGTACTCGTCCCGCATGGGACTGTTGGCCTCCTGGGCTCCGGCGTTCCAGTCGTAAACCAGGGCATGGATCGCCCAGGCCAGGTCGCTATCACTGTTCACCTCTACCGCCCGATCCGCGGACTGCTTGGCCTGTTCCAGCCGAAGGATTCGCCGCTCCTCGGTGGGCATTAGCGCGCTCGAATAGGTCTGGATTCGGGCCAGCCGGGCCCAAAGCTCCGCATTCTCCGGTTCCTGCCCCACGGCCTGCTGATAGGCCTGGATCGCCCTTTCAAGGTCCCCGGCCGAGAAGTGAGCCTCCCCTTCCTCTTGGAATGAGAAGGCCGTGCGGGTCGGAGTGGCCGTAGGCAATAGGAGCGGTTTAACTCGCCCCGCTTCGACCAGCCGGGTCAGCAAGATTCCGCCTGCGATCAGGGCGAGCAGCAGCACGACCCGGACGGGACGCGAGCGGCTCTCGCCGCCGAACGGCATCCGATCACCTTTCAATTGCACAGGCGCTCTCCGGCGTTACGACTCGGTTTCTGGCGGGGCTTCGATCTGACCGCAAAGGATCAGGATCTCTTGGGCATTTCCGGCAGCGATCTCGCTGTCGGGTACTCCGGTGACCAGGGCCTGCGCGACCTCAATCGCCAGATCGCAGTGGGATTGTCTGGCCAGCGCTAAGCCGTACATCGAGTAGAAATCGACGACCAGCGGGTCGCCTGGATCGAGCGGAAGCCCTTCCACCGGGGCTCCCTCCTCATTCGCGCCGCCTCGAATGGCCAGAGTCAGCGAGCGGACCGCAGCCTCATAGTCGCCGTTCTTGTAATACATCCGACCAAGGTCGCCATGCAGCCGCGGATTGGTGGGCTGCAGGCTCAATGCGGTCAAGGCGTACTGGCTGGCCTTGCCGAACTCGCCGTCCCGGGCGTAGGCCTGGGCAATCAGGCGCAGCGGGACGATATCTTGGGGAGCGAGAGTCATGGCCCGCACGTAGCTGTCGATCGCCAGGCGGGTTTCCTCGCGGGTGAAATACATATTCCCAATCGCGATGTGGATGAGCGCTAGATTCGGGTTGATCCGCAGCGCGCTCTGGTAGGCCTCGAAGGCCAGCTCGTAGTTTGAGGTCCGCTCCCATACGTACCCGAGGGCCCGCTGGGACTCCCACAGGTTCGGATCCAATTGCACGGCCAGTTCTGCTTGTTCAAGCGCCAGCTGAAAAGCAGTGACGTCATCGTCGATGATGACTTCCGCGTAATAGGCTCGAACCAGGGGAGAATTCGGATCTAGCTCGATGGCCCGCTCCAGCTTCTCGAGAGCCTCCAAGGTGGTCGCGGCAGTGGAGCCGGCCTGTGCCTGGAAATCTAGCGCCCAACCCAGGACTGCATGGGCCATGGCCGAGTTCGGATCGAGCAACAAGGCGTTGCTGGCATTGGTCACCGCCTGCTCATACTTCCCCGAGAACACCTGAACTCGTGCCAGCTGGGTGTAGAACTGCACCGCTTGGGGGTCGACCTCAATGGCCTGCAGATAGGCGGCTTCGGCCTGATCCAGCTTGCCGGCCTGGAACAGGCTCTCGGCTTCCAGGATAAACGAGGCCGGGCTGCGGGTAGGTACAGTGGTCGGAACGAACAGCGGCGGCGTGCGAGGCACCACCGTACGCTCAAAATAGATCACCCCAGCGATGAGAATCACCAGCGCGATCACTCGCCAGGGACTGGTGCGGCGGCGACGGCGGTAGGCACGGGTGTTCCACTTACTGCCGCTTAGATACATATGGGGGTGTTTGATGTTACCACACCCGGTTTTTCCACCGAGTAGGATCGGCTCGAAAGGGGGCGCAAAGGGGGCTACAGTATAATGCCGCCCGTGCTCCCGGCAGGACCCGCCGTCTCCGGCCCGACCGCTCCGAGCCGATCCATCTGGCGGGCCTTGCGGTGGATCGTCCCCTTCACAGTCCTGCTGGTGGCCCTGGCTGCCACCGTGGGGTACCTGGTCGGCGACGCCGAGCGGGAGCGGACCCAACGAGCGGAAATTCAGCGCACCATCCAGGAGCAATACATGCTGGGCCTCTTGGATCTTGACCACGGGAAATTTGAGATCGCCCGGCAGCGATTCGAATACATCATCCACCTCGATCCGAGTTTCCCCGGCGCAGCCGAGCAGCTGACCGAAGCCCTGCTTGGCCTGCGCGAGCCGCCCCCCACCCCGGCTTCCCCGGCTGTCACTCCCACTCCGAATCTGGCTCCGATCGAAGAGATGCTCGGTCAGGCCCAAGCGATGTTTTCTAGCGGGGAATGGACCGCGACCATCGAGACCCTGCTTGCTTTGCGGGCCAAGGACCCAGCTTATCGATCGGTGGAGGTGGATGGATTGTTGTACGCCGCCCTTCGCAATCGCGGGATTCAACGCATCTCGCAAGATCATCTCCTGGAGGAGGGGATTTACGATCTGAGTCTGGCGGGAAGTTTTGCCCCGCTCGACGAAGAGGCCAGCAACTGGCGCGGCTGGGCCCAGCTCTATCTGACCGCCAACAGCTACTTCGGACTGAATTGGGAGCAGGCCGCCTTCTATTTTGAACTGGTGTCCACTGTGGCCCCCGGGATCCGGGGTGACGTGAGCTGGAAGTACGCAGTTTCGCTGCGCATGTACGGACTGCAACTGGCGGCGGAAGGGGATCCTTGCCTGGCCGAGGAGCTGATGACGATTTCTCTGGAAGTGCTGCCGGACGAAGCCATCGCCCCCACCGCGACCGCCGTCCACGACGCCTGCCAGACCGCAACCGCACCCGCACCGCCTCCCGCGGCGACTCCAAGCCCGCCAGAGACGCCGACCGAGACCTCGACTCCCGAGGGGTAAGGAAGCACAAGTGCCACCCTGGGCCCTCACCTTGGCCTTCTGGCTGCACATGGCGGCGACCGTCGTCTGGATCGGGGGATTGTTCTTCCAGGCGTTGGTTTTGCCACCGGCGCTGCGCCGGCTACCGGAGCGCGGCCAGGTCTTGGAAGCACTCGCCCGGAGCTTCCAGCCGCTGGCCTGGCTCAGTCTGGCGGTGCTGGTCGGGACCGGACTGACTCAAATGGCTGCCAATCCAAACTACACCGGGGTCCTCTCTTTTGGGAATGCCTGGTCGCGAGCGATCTTGGCGAAACATCTTGCGGTAGGGCTGATGGTCGCGGTTGGGGTCTACCAGACCTGGGTAGTCCAGCCGGCGCTGGTTCGGATGGCCATCCTCGAAGCGCGCACGCCTCAGGCCGACCACGGTCCACTGCTTCGCAGACAGGATCGCTTAGCGCGGCTGAACCTGGCCCTGGCGATTGCCGTCCTGGCCTTCACTGCGATTGCCCGCACGGTCTGATCCGAAGCCGTCCTGTCCTCCGCAATGGGCATGCAACTTGCATCGAGCCCATCCAGAACTTCGGAGGCGGCGATGGTCTTACACTTTTCACTGTGGTCTGGGATCGTCGGCTTGTATCTGGCGATCGCTGGGGCGCTCGGAGCCATCATTCGGCAGGCAATCGCAAAGGGCAAGCCCCGCGGGGACCGGCTCTTGGCCGCCGCATACACGTTTCTGCTCTTCGGCGCAGCCTCGGCGTTCGTCCTGACCGTCACCGATTGGCCGGCTTGGTCGCGGCTGGCCCTGCTTGCCTTTGGGCTGTTCGCCGCAGGGGTGGCCGCGGCTCGTCCGATCTGGATCCCCGCCCCTTTCTGGCGGCCGAACTTCGGCCATCGTTATTTAGCGGGGGTTATGGCGCTGGCAGCTCTCTGGGGCATAAACCAGGCAATGGCTGGATCGCCAACCGCTCCGCTAATGATCGCAGTCTCTGCGCTGGCTGCTGCGGCGGCGTCTTCCGGGACCTCGCTGAGGATTCCGGGCTTCGAGCGATCGGAATCCAACTAACCATAGTTGCCGAAGTCTGGACTGCGACCGTGTGGATTGCCGGGAGTTCGGCGCCCACCTGAGTGAGGTACAATGACCGGCCCGATTCTCCCCACCCAGTCCTGGATCTCGTGTGTTCGAGCTTCTATTCCTCGGGACCTCTGCCTCCGCTCCATCCGTGCACCGGGGCCTTAGCGCGCAGATCGTAAGTTTTAGAGACTACCGCTTACTGGTCGATTGTGGCGAAGGCACCCAGCGGCAGATTCTGCGGGCCGGGGTCGGTTTTCGCCGGCTCAATCGGATATTGATCACCCACGGCCACCTCGATCATATTCTCGGGCTGGCCGGTCTGCTCTCCACCTTTGCCCGCTGGGAGGCAGTGGACGAATTGCAGATTTGGGCGAGTCCCTGGGCGCTCGAGCGGATTCACGACCTGCTGTTTGGGGTAGTGCTGCGCGGCGCCAAACCCCCGCTCAAGATTGAGCTGCTCCCGATCGAATCCGGCAACCTTATCGAGGACGAGGACTTTCGCTTACAGGCATTCCCGGTCGAGCACCGCGGCCCGGGCTGCTTTGGTTTCGTGTTCGAGCAGGCCTCCCACCGACCCTTCCTCCCGGAGAAGGCTTCCCAGCTCGGGATCCCGGAGGGACCGGCCCGGCGCGAACTGGTAAGAGGCCGCAGCGTCACCCTATCCGACGGTCGGCGGGTCGAGCCCGAGCAGGTCCTGGGGCCGCCCCGCCGCGGCACTCGGCTGGTGCATATTGGCGACGCGGCCTCCACTGAAGGATTGCTTGAAGCCTGCCGGGATGCCGACGGGTTGGTGATTGAAGCCACCTACCTTGAGGCCCAGCACGATCTGGCTCACGAGTTCGGCCATCTGACCGCCCGGCAGGCAGCCGAGTTGGCCAGAACGGCCGGGGTCGGGGCTTTGTATCTCACCCACATCTCTCGCCGCTATCGCGAAAAAGAGGTCCTGGAAGAAGCCCAGCCCATCTTCCCCAGTGTTTCAGTGGTGCGCGACTTTGACCGGTTCCAAATCAAGCGAGCGGATTGAGCCCGATGCTCACGGTTGACCGAGCGGCGGTCCGCCGGCTCCTGCAGTTGGCATTTGACCGACTCGGGCCAGGCGGGTAGAATTGAAATAGAGACCCCAACGATGCCAATTTACGAGTACGTCTGCCTCGACTGCAACACGTTATTCGACGCCCTGCGCCCAATGGCGAAGGCGGATGCGCCAATCGTGTGCGAGGACTGTGAAAGCGAGCACACCTCGCGCATGTTATCGGTGTTTTTTGCCCATTCGGAGGGTCGGAGCTTCCCCGCCAGCAATGGTGCCGGCTGCGCCTGTGGCGGCGCCTGCTCCTGCGCGAGCCTCAACTAATCAGCAATCCGTCGAAGCGAAAAGAGCGCCGGCAGTCGGTTGCCGGCGCTCTTGATTCTGCGGCCGAATTCCTCAGGCTGGCTCCCCTAGGTTTGCGGTCGGGCGCACCTGAAACGCCTCCAGCTTCCCAGATGGGGGCTGCCACTCAACTTGAACCTCTTCGACCCGGGATGCAGGCGGGCCCAATTTACACCAGGCCAACACCCTTTCGATCGATCCCTGCTCGCCTTCAAAGATCGCTTCCACCCTCCCGTCTCGCAAGTTCCGTACCCAGCCTTTCAGCCCCAACTTAAGCGCCTCGTGATAGGTGTAGTAGCGGAAACTAACCCCTTGCACTTGGCCGGTGATCACTGCGTGGACCTGGCTGGTCTGCATTTGTTTCTCCTGCACAAAGCTGCTGGGGCCGGTCAGCGAAGTACCCCCAAAATCGCCGAGTTCTCGGCCAGGGCCAAGACCGG
This sequence comes from uncultured Anaerolineaceae bacterium, assembly GCA_964359225.1. Lineage (GTDB taxonomy): Bacteria > Chloroflexota > Anaerolineae > Anaerolineales > E44-bin32 > JADFRG01. The sequence continues at coordinate 6,927 of CAYHSI010000020.1, read as the reverse complement.
GCCCGGAAGGATCCCGAAGACGAAGGTAGCCAGCGCGGCCACTCCAATCGTGGCATTCAGCCAGCCTTCTGACCGAGTCTCCGGCTCGCCTGAGCGCATGTACATCACAACCACCACTCGCAGGTAGTAGTAGGCGGAGACCACGGAGGTGAGAACCCCGACCACTGCCAGTCCGATCTGCCCCGCATCCAGGGCCGCCCGGAAGATGAAGAATTTTCCGACAAACCCGACCGTCGGAGGCAGGCCGGTGAGTGACAGCATGAACAGTCCCATCGCCAACGCCAAACCAGGGCGCCGCCGAGACAGTCCGGCATAATCGTCTATTTGTAGGCCGCCGCCTTCGATTCGCTCGACCGCCAACACTACCCCCCAGGCCCCCAGATTCGAAAATAGGTAGGCGAACAAGTAGAACAACGCCGCGCTCACCGCACCCGGCGCCACGGCCGGGACGCTGGCAGCTGGCAATGCCATCAAGATGTAGCCCGCGTGGGCGATGCTCGAGTAGGCTAGCATCCGTTTGATATTGCCCTGGACGATCGCGGCGACATTTCCCCAAGTCATGGTGAGGGCGGCCAGTGCGATCGTCAGCGGGGCCCAAGCGGCCGCCAGATCAGGCAGGGCCGCGATGAAGACTCGCAGCAGCGCCGCGAAGCCACCGGCTTTGGCCCCCACAGACATGAAAGCCACGACCGACGACGGGGCACCTTGATAGACATCGGGGGTCCACATGTGAAAAGGCACCGCCGCCACCTTGAAGCCGAGCCCCACCAGGACCATTACCGCCCCCACCAGCAGCAGGCCGGCTCCACCGCTCAGTTCGGCGGCTACCCCCGCCAGGTTCGTAGTCCCGGTCGCCCCGAAGATCAGCGCGATCCCGTATACCAAGAAGCCCGAGGCAAAGGCGCCGAGCAGGAAGTACTTCATGGCCGCCTCTTCAGACTCGGGCTTGGGCCGGGCGAACCCGGTCAGCACGTAGAGCGGCAAAGACAGCAGCTCCAATGCGACAAACACCACGATCAGGTCTCCCGCCAGGCTCATGAGCATCATTCCGCTGACGGTGAATAGCAGCAGCGGATAATACTCCCCCCGCTCAATTCCCATTCGGTTCAAATAGTCGTGCGCCACCGCGATCCCTAGCAGACCCGTCAGCAAGAACAGCGCCTGGAGGAAACTGGCATAGGTATCCGCGACGATCATCCCGCCGAAGACGACCTGGCTGCTTCCAAATCGGACGATGAGGATGATCAGCGCAAGCAGAAGACCGGCCGCAGCAAGCAGGGCGGTGGTCCCTTTCCGGCCGACGAACAAATCCACAACCAACAGCGCGATGGCCCATAGCGAAACGATCAGGAACGGAGAGATTGAGCTTAGATCGGGAAGGCTCATCGCATCGCGATCGCGGCCGTGTTGACCAGCGCTATCACTTTTCCGACCGAGGGGGCCATCAGGTCGAAGAAGGGCCGCGGGTAGAGGCCGATCCAAAAGATCAGCGCCAGGATCGGAGCGAGGGTGAGGATCTCGCGGGCGCTGAGGTCGGACAGTCCCTGATTCTCCGCTTTGTCCAGCGGTCCGAGGAACAACTTCTGGAACATGTACAGCAGATAGATCGCGGCCAGGATCACCCCGACCGCCGCCAGAGCGGCGAACCAGGCCGAGCCGATCGCCGGGGAGCCGAATGCCCCAAGCAAGATGGTGAATTCGCCCACAAACCCATTCAGGCCCGGCAGGCCCATCGAAGAGAGGGTCACTACCAGGGTAATCGCGGTGTACACCGGCATCACCTTCCAGATCCCGCCGAAGGCCTCAAGCTCACGGGTATGGCGCCGTTCGTATAGCATGCCGACGAGTAAGAACAGAGCCCCGGTGCTCAGTCCATGGTTCACCATTTGCAGAATCGCCCCCTGGATGCCTAGGGGGTTCAGGGCGAACAATCCAAGCATGACGAAACCCAGGTGGCTAACCGAAGAGTAGGCCACCAGCTTCTTCACGTCCCGTTGGGCATAGGAGACGATCGCGCCATAAAGAATCCCGATGACTGCCAGCAAGGCAATCCAGGGAGCCATCCGCAGCGAGGCCTGCGGGAAGAGCGATAGGTTGAACCGCAAGAAGCCATAGGTCCCCAATTTCAACAGCACCCCCGCCAGAATCACCGAGCCGGCGGTAGGCGCCTCCACGTGGGCGTCGGGCAGCCAGGAATGCAGCGGCCACATCGGCACCTTGATTGCGAAGGCCGCCGCGAAGGCCAAGAATAGCCACAGTTGAATCCCTTGTGGTATGGCACCGGCTGCGATCAGCTCCGGAACCGAGAAGGTGTTGGCCCGCAGCCCCAGCCACACGATCGCTAGAAGCATCAGGATCGACCCGGCCATGGTGTACAGGAAGAACTTGATCGCCGCGTACATGCGCCGTTCGCCGCCCCAGATTCCGATCAAGAAATACATCGGCACGAGCGTGAATTCCCAGAAGACGTAGAACAGGAACAAGTCCATCGCCAGGAACACGCCGAGCATGCCGGTTTCCAGCAGCAGGAAGAAGACCATGAACTCCTTGACCCGCTCCTGGATGGCCCTCCAGGTTGACAAGATCGAAATCGGCGTGAGAAAGGTGGTCAACAGGATGAGCAGCAGGCTCAGGCCATCCACCCCAAGGTGATATTCGATCGTCCAGCCGGAGACTCGGATCCACGGCAGCCGGATCACCATTTGAAGCTCCGGATCGGACCGATCGAAGCCGGCCAGCAGGACGAGCGACAATAGAAATGTGATCAGCGAAACCGTAAGGGCCGTCCAGCGGATCCAGGAATCGCGGTTCTTGGGGAACGCCAGCAGCAGCAGCGCTCCGATGGTCGGGAAAAAAGTCAGCAGGCTAAGCATCGAGGATTCCATGGATTCCTCATCGCAACAGCAGGTACCCTACCATCAGAACCAACCCAACGGTGAATGAGATCGCATAGTTCCGAACATATCCGGTCTGCAGCGCTCGCAGGCGCAACGCCGCCTGGCGGGTGAGCTGACCCAGCCCGTTGCCGGCTCCATCGATCACCTGCAGATCGAATCCAAGCGCCAGCCAGCCGGCGGTCTGGCGGAATCCGCGGGCCAGCAGCGTGTCGTGGACCCAGTCGTGCCAGAAACGACCGTCTATCTGCTCAGCCAGGAACCCAGCGAGCCTGACGAAGGGCTGCACGATCAGCCGGCTGTAGAGCTCGTCCACCCACCACTTACGATGCAAGGCGATCCAGAGGCCTCCCCCAGCTGGCTCAGGCTGCTCCTTGGTGAGCGGCCGGCGACCGTACGCCCAGCTGGCCGTGCCGAACGCCAACAGAGCCAGACCGGTTGAGAGGCCCGCCACGGCTGGGTCGAATTCGGTAAGGTGGGCGTGTTCGAGGCTCGACCGGAGAAAAGAGCCGAGCGGGTGCAGCCCCGGGAAATTGATCAGCCCGCCGGCTAGCGACAATCCCGCCAACCCAAGCAGCGGCACTAACATGATCGGCGGACTCTCACGCGCTAGTGCGGCAGCCTGCGAACGCGGCTGGCCGGCGAAAACCATCCAAAGCTGGCGCCCCGTGTAGAAGGCGGTCAATGCTCCCGCGACGCTCAACAGCCCAAACACCACCGGATGGGTCTGCCAGGCATCGGTCAGGATCTCGTCCTTGGAGAAGAAGCCGGCCAGTGGCGGAATGCCGGAAAGGGCCAGTCCGCCGATCAGGTACACCGCGAACGTGACCGGCATCCGCGAGCGCAGCCCTCCCATCGCCCGCATGTCATTGGGGTCGATGTGCTCTTGGCCCTGCGAGCGATGCTGCCCGTGTTCAATCCCTTGAATCACCGATCCGGCCGACAAGAACAGTAGGGCCTTGAAGAAGGCGTGGGTCACCAGGTGGAACATCCCGGCAACGTAGCCTCCGATCCCCACCGCCGCGATCATGAAGCCGAGCTGGCTGATCGTGGAATAGGCCAACAGTCGCTTGATGTCGAACTGGGCCACTGCGATGCTCGCGGCAAAGAGCGCTGTGGCGGCTCCGACCAGCGCGACCGCACCGGAGGAGATCGGGGCCAGCGCAAATAGGACCGCGTTGCGGGCGATCATATAAATGCCGGCGGTCACCATGGTCGCGGCATGGATGAGCGCCGAGACCGGCGTCGGGCCGGCCATCGCGTCGGGCAGCCAGACGAAGAGCGGCAGCTGGGCAGATTTGCCGGTCGCGCCTACCAGCAACGCCAGAGTGATGGCAGTGGCGGCTCCGGCCGCCGCCGGCCCCATCGCTTCGGCCTGCTCGAAGACCTGCTCGAAGCGCAGGCTGCCAAAGTGCCAGAAGGCCAGGAACATGGCAATCAAGAACCCCAAATCTCCAATTCGGTTGACGACGAAGGCCTTCCTCCCCGCGACCGCGTTTCCGATTCCGCCAGCCCCCTTCTCATACCAGAAACCGATCAGGAGGTACGAGCACAGGCCCACCCCCTCCCATCCGACAAATAGGGTCAAGAAGCTGTCACCCGCGACCAGGACCATCATCGAGGTCACGAAGAGGCTGAAGTACACAAAGAAACGCCGGTACCGACTTGGATCTCCTTGGAACCGGACGTCCGCCCGCATGTAGCCAATTGCATAAACATGAATCAGGGTGCTCACTCCGGTGACCATCAGCATCATGGTCACCGAGAGTGAGTCCAGCTTAAAAGCCCAGGGGATCTGCAGCGAGCCGACGCTTATCCAGTCCGCCAACTCTAGGGTGGTTCCCTCCGGCACCGCTTGCAGGGCAATGAACTGCAGCACCGACACCAGGAACGCCAGACCGACCGCCGCGCTGGCGACCCAGCCGGCCAGCTGTTGACCTAGCCGCTGCCCAAGCAGGAGATTGACGAGCATCGCCAGCAGCGGGAACCCGATGACAAGCGGCGCCAATCCGAAGGCGGTCTCTGCGGGTAGCATCGCTAGCCCCTCAAGTTGCTGACCCGATCTACGTCAATACTCTGGCGGGAGCGGAAGATCGAGACCAGTAGTGCAAGCCCGACTGCCACCTCCGCCGCGGCGACCGCGATCACGAAGAGGACGAAGACCTGGCCGCTCAGCGCCAGGCGAGCCCGGGCGAAAGCGATAAAGGCCAAGTTGGCGGCATTCAACATCAGCTCGACCGACATGAACATGACGATCGCGTTCCGCCGAACCAGTACCCCCACGACTCCGAGGGCAAAGAGCACCCCGGATAGGGCGACCACATACTCAACTGGAACTGTCATCGGCGGCTCTCTCGGCCAAGCGACCGGATTGCCTGAGCTAAGTTGCTTCTACTCATGTGCGCCGCTCCGCCCGGGAAAGTACGATGGCGCCCACCATGGCGGCCAGCAGCAGGATCGAGGTCACCTCGAATGGGATCAGATACTGCTCGAAGAGCAGCTGCCCGACACTCGCCGGGCTGCCGAAGTGCTCCGGGTTGAAGGCCGGTTCGATCCCGCCCCCGGCCGGTTTGCCGAACAGCACGAACCCAAACTGGAACACCAACGCAACCGCAAGAACGATCGCGGCCGGCCGCTGCCAGGCCAGGCTGGGACGGATCTCGACATCCTGTGCGCCCAGCAGCATGATCACAAACAAGAACAGCACCATGATGGCCCCCGCGTACACCGTGATTTGGACCATCGCGATGAAGGCTGCATTCATCAGCAGGTAGAGCACAGCCACGGCCATGAAGTTGATTACCAGGAACAGCGCAGAGTAGATCGAGTTCCGACTGATCAGCATCGCTCCGGCCGACAAGACTGCCACGATTGCCAGCCCGAAAAAGAGCGCCAGTTCGGCAGTCACGAGCCCCTGAGCCAATGGCGCCGGGTCCACTCAGACCCGGACCGGCGGAGCTGCTGCGACTTGCAGGCTTTAGACGCGCTCAATCTGGGTCCTGCATGTCGGGGATGGAGCGGTCGAATGCGCCGGGGGGAACCTGCTGGGGAGTCGGCTTGCCCCCGGGTGGCACCGGCACCAAGAGCATCTCCCGGGTGTAGATCGCCTGCCGGCGATCGGTGAACGACAATTCATAGTTGTGTTCAAGGACGATCGCTTCGGTGGGACAGGCGTCTTCACAGTAGCCGCAGAAGATGCAGCGCAGCATGTTGATTTCGTACGTGCTGGCATAGCGCTCGCCTGGCGAAAACCGCGCCTCGTCGGTGTTCTCGGCCGACTCGACGAAGATCGCGTCGGCTGGGCAGGCCGCCGCGCATAGTGAACAGCCGATGCACTTTTCTAAGCCGTCGTCGTAGCGCTTAAGCTCGTGCCGCCCTTTGAAGCGCTCGCGAACCGGGCGTTTGACCTCCGGATACTGGTAGGTCACCGGCCGTTCGAAGAGCATACGAAAAGTCGTCCACATTCCACGCAGGATTTGCCGTGGATTCATCCCGATCATCCTAACCCCACAATCAAGCCGCCGGTCACCAGCACGTTCAGCAGCCCGAGTGGCAGCAATACCTTCCAGCCGAACGCCATCAGCCGATCGTAGCGGAGCCGGGGCAGGGTCGCCCGCAGCCAGATCATGAGGAAAAGCAGGACCAGCACCTTGGCGATCAGATAGAGCGGACCGAGGATCGGCAGCCGGTCGACGAACGGGCCCCAATATCCACCCAGGAAGAGGGTCGCGGCGATGAAGCTGACCGCGATCATCTTTCCGTACTCGGCCATGAAAAAGAGCGCGAATTTCATCCCGGAGTACTCGGTATGATAGCCGGCGGTCAATTCCTGCTCCGCCTCCGGCATATCGAAGGGAGCCCGATTGAGTTCGGCCATCGAGCCAATCAGAAAAATGAAGAAACCGATCGGCTGCAAGAACACGAACCAGATCCCGCGTTGGGCCCGTACGATCTCGGCCATATTCAAGGAGTCGGCCAGCAGAATGGGCCCGATGAATGCCAGCCCAAGCGCCAGTTCGTAGCTGATCATCTG